>JACPCA010000010.1 GCA_016180035.1 Candidatus Woesearchaeota archaeon | reverse complement strand
TCGTTGTATTTCAAGAAGTTTGAAGATGCTATGCACATCCTGAACAGGGTGGTTGTAATTGGGAATGGTATTGATGGAGATTATGCATCTACTGATTACTGTGTGCTTGGTAATCCTCACATGGTCTATGATTATACCTGTGTTCCATTGATTAACCAATGTGTCGATGGCGACGTTCCCGTGTCGTTAGTATACCCATGTGATGAAGGAGAGTACTGTCTTGATGGGCGGTGTATCCCCGACGCTCCTGAATTCTCCTGTACTGATAGCGAGGGCGGTATCAGGACAGTGCATAGGTATACCACAGGGAATGTTATTCAAATGAGGGATGGTGTTGAAACTGGTGAGTACACTGATGCTTGTTCCGCTGCCTACCAAGGATATGATTATTTATGTACAGAATATGGCACCTACAGTTATGAGACCTTTTATTGCCCTATAAGCGAAGTCTGCCGAGACGGCGCTTGTGTTCCGGAAACCATTATGGTGTCCTGCACGCGTACTGAAGCTACTCCAGAACGAGCAGGGTACGTTACCGGGTCCGATGGCGTGATTAAAGACGACATTTGTGGCACGGACAGTGCTGGAAATTCGATTGTCATCACCTCTCGTTGCAGTTCTGATGGCCTGCCAGAAGAAGACCCGGCAAACAGTATCACCTGTCCCCGCGGCTGTGAGAACGGGCTGTGTGTCTAACTATAAAAGTTATGACATTAGAATGTCATAAGTTCTAAGAAGTTATAGCATCAGAACGTCATAACTTCTTGGAAGTTATGGCATCGGAATGTCATAATATTTATATAGTTGGGCTGTTTTATAGTAAAAATGGAGCTTTCTGATCTGGAACGCTGGAATCCTTGGTGGAAAACAGGCCAGGTCAAAGAAGGATGGCTAAAGCCGTTTCAAAGAGATCTTTATCATGAAATCCAGCCTTATCTTGACAAGCGGCAAATCCTGCTGCTCCAAGGGCTTCGGAGGGTTGGCAAAACAACACTTTTGTTTCAGATTATTGCAGCACTTTTGAAAATAACAAAAGCAGCGCATATCCTATATTTCTCTTTTGACGAGCAGGTGCCTGATATCCGAGAAGTTTTGGAAACATACCAAAAGTTTATTTTAGGAAAGAGCTTTGAGAAAGCAGGGGGCCGCCTTTATCTTTTTCTGGATGAAGTGCAGAAAGTAGCGGATTGGGAAAATAAAGTGAAAGTGTATTACGACCTTTATCCAAACTTGAAAATTTTCCTGTCTGGATCGGCTTCTGTTCGGCTTCGACGGCAGTCAAAAGAGAGCTTGGCAGGAAGGATTTTTGATTTTACGTTAGAGCCCCTTTCTTTTCAGGAATTTCTTATCTTGAGGGGTGTGGCGATTGAGAAAGTGAAAGCATCCCAAAATATCTGGGCGCATGAAGTTATGCCTCATTTTTATCGCTATATAAAATATGGGTCATTCCCTGAGCTGGTTCATGAAGAAAATGAAGAGATAGCAAGAAAATATATTTATGAAACTGTTATAGAGAGAATTATTTATAAAGACTTGCCAGAAGAATTTCCCATTAAAGATATCGGTCTGATGCGTGCCTTGTCTACCGTTATTAGCCAAAAGCCATGCGCACTTTTAAATTTCCAGCAGCTTTCCAGAGACTTGGGCAAGGACTCACGAACAATTTCCTCCTATTTTGATTACCTTCAGTTTAGTTTCCTTGTTCGATTCCTCTTTAACTACCGTGGAAGCCCTCTTGCCAGCATGCGAAAAGCAAAAAAAGTTTACTTTGCCACACCAAATATCATCTTTGCTTGTAACGCCTCTTTCGAAAAATATCTCCCTGCCATGCTGGAAAATGTTATAGTTACCAAAACAAACGCTTCTTTTTTTTATGCCAACGGATTTGAAGTTGACATTGTTCTTGAATCTGGAGGAAAACTAGAAGGCATAGAAATAAAAACAAGAAAGGTTGACGTGCAACAACTGAAAAAATTTGCTCATGTTTTTGGAAAAAAAGTAAAAAGAATGATGATTGTGTGCCTTGAAGATGAAAAAAAAGAAAATGGCATCCCTATCATCCCTGCCTGGAAGTTTTTACTTCGATAAGCATAATAAAAAATCAACAAGGGTGAAATAGTTTCGGGATACCGCGTGGCATCGGACTGCCACAACATTTATATACCAATCCTCCCTTCTTCTTTTCAGGTGATTCCCATCTGCCGTGCCAGCCTTTCCCGTTCAGCCAACCTGTTAATCTTCCTTGTCCTGTTTCTTTCCTTGGCCAGCCTTGTTTCTGCCAGCGCTGTCATTCTCACTGCTCAGACCGAGAGCAACAAGGTCAAGGTTGATGAATGGGCATCGTTCTACCTGACCATCGTCAATAACGAGACGATTGATGATGTCTTTCGCATCTCCGTGGAGCATGAAGGCGTCGAGTGGAGTATGCTGACCGACCCTCCAGCCCATGGGCTGAGCGGGATCAAGATCAAGCAGGGCGGCTCAGTTATAACAAAGGTATTCCTCAAAGACATCTATCTCGTTCGTGATGAAGGCAGGCCGTATGCGGTCCGTGTGAAGGTAAAATCATCCTATCTCCAGCGTGAGGCTGATGCTGTTCTCGATATATACCTCTTGCCAGTAGAATCCTACGTCAAGAACATCTCTGTCGTTCCTTCCCTTCCAGCAGACCTCAGTCCAAGGGAGCAGCAGCCCATCACGATCGGCCTGACGAATAATAACGCCAGATATTACCACGGCCTTCTTGTCACGCTCGATTCTGCACCAGTCCAGCGGGCAGTCCTTGGTGTTGATTTTGACACGAGCCAGCTGGAGATTGCCGGAACAGACAAGGTCAAGCTCATCTCTTCCACCTCTTCTGTAGAACTTGGGCCGAACGAGACGAAATCTCTCGAATTTGCCCTCAACCTCCCTCCGACGTTGGAGCCGGTCCAGACTACGCTCTTCCTGACGATCGTGGATGGCAATGATACCTTGTATTCAAGCTCCTTTCCAGTAAAAGTTGCCGCCTACAGCATGCCCTTCTCCACCGAAGTGTCCTTGACAGAATCCTTCTTCTTGAAGACAACAGAGACGTACACGATTGCTAACCGGCAGAACATTCGCGAAGAGCAGCAGGTCATGATTCCTGCCGGGAATCTAAAGCGGTTCTTTAGCGCGACAACCCCTCCATCCGTCTTAAGCAGTGTCGAGGGCATGTACCAGCATATTTTTACGATTGACCTGCAGCCTGGAGCGTCAACCCCTGTTGTTGTGGTATCGAACTATCGCATCCTTCTCTACGCCGTCCTCATTGCAGGGCTGGTGGTTTTCCTCTATTTCATGTTCCGCTCCCCGATCAGCATCACCAAGCGCGCGGAGCGGATCAGCCTGCAGGAGGGCGGTGTCGTTGACTTAAAGGTCGTGCTTACCGTGAAGAACAAGAGCCATCACCAGTACGGGGGCGTGCAGGTGATCGAGAAAGTCCCTGCGCTCATCAAGTTCGATCCGCAGCGGTCCCATACTCTTGTCCCGTCGAAAGTGCTGAAGACCCAGTTTGGCGATGTCGTGTACTGGACGTTTGACCTGAGCCCGCAGGAAGAGCGCCTGATCGTGTATCACATTCAGAGCAAGCTTAGCATCCTTGGCGACTTCCAGCTCCCGCCATCCGTGCTGACGTTCTCCATGGGCGAGCACAAGATCCACATGAAGTCCAACAGCCTTGATGTCAGCAGCGCGACGAAAGTGGAGTGATCAAGGTGAGGGTCAACTTGCCAAATACCTTTTTTTTATGTAGTCAATAAACGGCTTTTCATCTTTTTCTATCTGGTACTTGTCTAAGGCTGCATAATACCGTTCTAAATCTTCTATAGGGATATGAACGGGGGGGTATTTTTTCTTCCAAAGCGTCCAATTCATCAGCAATCGGGAGAGCCTGCTGTTTCCGTCAACAAACGGCTGCAAGCTGATAACCTTTAAGTGGAGGATGGCAGCAAGCTCGATGGGGTGGAGTTTCCTGCCTTGTGCCTTGTGCCATGCAAAGAGGGAAGGCCATTCTTTTTTGACCATTCTCCACGGCGGTGGAACATAAGGTGTTCCTGCCAGTTTTACGTTTCTTTGCAGTTCATCCCTGGTCTTTCCAGCGATGATACTATCAACACCATCAAAGAGGATTGCATGAAGCTTTTTGACGAACCGAGGCGTGAAAGCCCCGCCATATTTGATAATGATAAGGACTCCTTTCTTGTGATTTTCAAGTTCTTTTATCGTGGTTACATTCTTTATGTCAGTTGGGATGATCCCTTCATTCAAGACAAGTGAGGTTTGGCGGAGGGTGACCATGACTCCAGAAAGCTTGCTGCTTTCATAAGTGAATCTCACCATAAATTCATTAAGCCTCTTTTCTCTTTCGAGAGGGCTGCACACGTGCATCTCTTTTTGGTAAGCTGATCTTTTGTGTTCTATCGCGTCAATATCGCTTTCGGAGAGATACTGGTATTTTTTGCTGGTTAGTTGGAGGAGAAATTCTTTCTTGAGCTGTTCTACCCTTTCTTTCGGCGGCAGGCTTTTGCCCAAATACTTCGCCCGATGAGTTATCTTTTTTCCTTGTTTGATAGTATGGACAAGCTTGTAATATACGTTTCCTTTGACTGTCATCTTTTCGAGGTATACCATACAAGAAGTTATAGGCTACAACTATTTAAACTTTACGGTTATTGGCTACTTTTCTTCCATCTTTTTCTTTCCTTATCGCTGGCTCTGTCCCGAATGTCGGGAATGGCACTGCTGCCTAGCGAAGTCATCCATTGCCTGTCAATGAATGAAAAACTCGGTATCACGGCCGGCTATACGTGCCGACGGAGCGCAGCAGTGCCATTCCTCTCCTGAAATGGGCGGTGCTGCTGCGCTCTGTTCGCGTTTACTATCCGACCGTCCACCAAGTATCCGCGCATTGGCTGGAAAGACCGGGCACGGTGCTGGGCAGTTGCTGAGCGAAGCCAAGCGCAACTAAGAAAATGGAACATTTTCTGTTGCAGCACCGCCCATGAGGAGATTCGGGACAGAGCCCCTACCGCCGTATCATCCCTTTCAGCTTCTCCACCATCGGCAGAGGGCTTGGGTCGATGCCGTACTCCAGCGCCAGAAAATAGCTCACATAGCTTCCGAGAAGAAGTGACGAGAACACGCGCGCCAGGCGGTTATCGCCGGACTGGCGAAGCTCTAAGGTCTGAACGCCTTGTCCTAAGAGGAGCTTCCGCGTTGCTTCCATCCTTGTCTTGATCGCCTGATCATCATCCTGATCGGAGATGAAGATGACAAAGTATTCCCCTAACAGGTGAGAGAAGCCATTAATCTCGTTATGGTTCATCTCCGGCAGCTCGTTCCAGAACGCCGGAATTTTCGCATTCTCGTTCATCTTGTTCTTCCATGCCCTGGCGACGCAGGACATGGAGGCGGAAGAATAGAACATCGGGATCTTGCCCACCAGCTTTCCGGCAATCTCTTTGGCCTTTGCTTTCGTATCCTGGCGGAGCACGCGGACGAGGTCTGGCAATTCCTTGGAATACGGCACGATGCCGGACTGCTGAAGGACATTGATGAAGGGGATGGCCATGTAGCCGATAGCGTCGCGCGGGTTCAGGCCCATCGGCACCTCGATCACGGGAACCTTGTCGCGCTTGGCATTTTCGATCAACTGGCCTCCGGACGCAAGAATGATTATCTTACACTCTTTTTTTCTTGCATGGCGGTACATGCTGAGCGTCTCTTCAGTATTGCCAGAATAAGAGATGATGAACACGGCCGTGTTCTTGTTGATCCAGGCAGGCAGTGCATAGTCACGGTTGACGACGAAAGGAACGCGGTGCTGGAGGTAACAGGAAAGGATGTCACCAGCCAGCGCGCTTCCACCGACACCGCCGACGATGATCGCATTGATCGGAGGCTGAAGGGCGATATTCTTGCCCAGCGCCATAGCTTGCTCGCATTGCTTATGGAAGAAGTCAAGTACGCCGAGCATTGCCATGCTATCCTTTGTTCCAGCCATGGCAGAAGGGAATTAAAAATCCTATATATGTATTGTGGTAGTGTTAGTATCCGGTATTAGTGAATAAAAAAGAAAAAGGCATCTGCTAACCACAGCAACCTCTTTATGAGTAATCACCACCAAAAAAGAAAAATATTGAGAATTTTGAAAAACCATCAAATTTGTCAAAATTCTCAATAGAGCCGCTTTGAAAAACCAAGATACACTATTGAAAAAGGGGTTTTTCAAAGCTCTCTATCCATATTACCCTGTCTCATACTCCACATGGCTCATCATTTCAAGCTTGAAGTCAAGCTCGTCCAGAGTATAGCCACACCGACCATAGAAACATGGTCCCATAGCCGTTCCCATAGTTCCACCCCCAGCACATTCGTCTCTCTCGTCAAAACTATAGAAGGCATACTCCTATATAAGTCTTTCATATAATGATTATATAGATTTTAAGGTCGTTGTTTATAAAGATGTAGGAAATAACGTGGCAAGGTGGAGGATAGAAAAGATAAGAATGACTTGCCTATCCAAACTTTGTTCCAGCCAGCCCTCCCTGCATCTTCTTCATCATCTTCTCCATGTTTTTAGGCGATGAGCCTTTGAACATCTTGATCATCTTCTTGCTCTGCCGGTGCTGCTTGAGCAGTTCACGGACCTGGCCAGTTGATGTTCCAGAACCCTTTGCAATCCGCTCGACGCGTCCAGCATCAATGATGTCGGGATCTTCAAGCTCTGCCTTGGTGCAGCTGTCCATGACGTGCTTCCAGGTGTCGATCTTTCCTTCCTGGCCGGCCAGGAACTCTTTTGGAAGCTTGAGCTGGCCCATGCCGGGGATCATCTCCATCACTTTGGATAACGGCCCCATCTTCTTCATGGCTTGCATCTGGTCATACAAATCAACAAGATTAAACTCTCCCTTGAGGAGCTTCTTGCTGAGGTCCTGCGCCTCTTCTTCTGTTATGGCTTCCTTGGCCTTTTCGAGAAGCGCGTCAAGGTCGCCCATGCCGAGAAGCCTGCCGACGAAATTGGCGGGCTTGAACTTTTCAAGATCATCCAGCTTCTCGCCGACACCCATAAAGATGACCTTTGCCCCAGTCACGGCGCAGGCGATCAAAGCGCCGCCGCCCTTGGCCGTGCCCTCCATCTTGGTGATGATGACGCCGTCAACCTTGCAGCTGTCGTGAAACGCCCGTGCCTGCTGCTCAGCAGCCTGGCCGAGGTCAGCGCTGATGACGAGATAGGTGTGCTGCGGGTTCACCGCTCCATTGAGCCGCTGCAGTTCCTTGATGAGCTCGTCGGACAGCGCGTCGCGGCCTGCAGTGTCAACAATGACTACATCTGCCTTGTTCAGCTCTGCCTCAACGCTCTTGTAGATCTTGACAGGGTCTTTTTCTTTTGGATTGCCATAGACAGGGATGTTCAGCTTTTTTCCGAGCTGTTCCAGCTGGCTGAAGGCTGCCGGGCGCCAGGTGTCTGTCGACAACAGGGCGATCTTGTGGCCGCGCTTCTGGAAGTACTTGGCCAGCTTCCCTGCTGTCGTGGTCTTTCCATTGCCGAACAGGCCGACGAGCATGATCGTCACTGACGGCTTGCTGATATCTATCGTTGCTTCTTCCTGCCCTAAGAAATAGACCAGTTCGTCGTACACGATCTTGACCAGCCACTCCTTCTTGGACAGGCCGCCAGGGGTTTCCTCCTTGATAGCCCGCTCTTTTATCTTCTTGGTCAGCTCAAAGACGAGCTTGACATTGACATCGGACTGAAGAAGGGCCTTCTGGATGTCCTTCACGAGCTCATTGATGAGCGTTTCATCTACAAACAGCGCGCTGGTGATCTTGGACAGCGTGTTCTTCAATGATTGGCCGAGATTGTCGAGGACCATTATTGCCAGATGGGCATGGCGGTATTTAAAGATAACTGCTTTTTCCTTTTCAGCGTATTCTTTTCAGAACCACTCCCCAATGACACCATACCTTTAAAAACTTTCTTTCCATTATCTTCTTCATGTCCGAGGATGTTGGGGAGGCGCTAATCAGAGTTAGGTCATTGTCTAAACAGTTCTCTCATCGGCCAGTGCTGTCCAATGTCTCGTTTGACATCCATGCCGGAGACATTTTCGGCATTATCGGCGTGAGCGGGTCCGGCAAGACCACCCTTCTTCAGCTTCTTATCGGCTATCTTCAGCCCGACAGCGGTGAGATCCTGTACCATCAAGGCTCATCGGATGACAGCATTGATCCGCAGTATGTTCCTGTCGCAAGCGAGCCGTCTGCTGCCCGGCGCCGGTTCGGCTTTTCTGCCCAGGAACCGTCATTCTATCACGAGCTGACCGTGGCAGAAAACCTTTCGTACTTCGGTTCGTTATACAATCTTTCCGGCGAAAAGCTGCAGAAAAACATCGGCTATGCCATCACCATGCTCAGCCTGCAGAACGAGGCAGAAACGATCGCCGGCGAGCTGTCCGGTGGCATGCAGAAGCGCCTGGACATCGCTGTCTCGCTCATCCATGGCCCGCGCGTGCTGATCCTTGACGAGCCCACCGCAGACCTGGACATTGCCAGCCGGCGCCAGATCTGGGCCATGCTGAAGAAGATCAATGCTGCCGGGACGACCGTCATCATCGCCTCCCACTTCCTGGAAGAGATGGAGCACTTGTGCACCACGATCGCCATCCTGCACAATCATCATGTTGTCGAGAAAGGGGATGTGGCCGGCCTGAAGCGCCTTCTCTACCAGGGCCAGGAGGTTCACCTCGAGCTGAGATCAAGAAATTATGAGAAGCTCAAGAAAAGCCTTGCCTTGCAGAACATTCCCATCGGCACGATCCGGGAAGCTGACGGCGTCCTCATCGCCCAGTCTCCTGAAGCAGAGCATCTGCTCCAGTCCATCATCCACCTTGTCGAACAGCAGAAGGAAGAGGTTGTTGATGTCTCTCTCCAGCGGCCGACGCTCAATGATGTTTTTGAGACGATGATCAGGTAAGCAGCTTCAGATAAATAGCTTCAAGCAAGCAGCAACATAGGCACAGCAGTAGCAACAGAAGAACAGCAGCAGCAACAGAAGAACAGCCATGCTAAAAAAAAGAGAATGCAGCCCCATGAAACCGCTCGTGTCACGATGCAAAAAGATCCAGACCATCATCAGAAAAAACTTTAAGATCCTGATGCGGTCGAAGAGCTCTGCCCTTATCATCGTGTTCGGCCCGCTGCTCCTCATCCTTCTCGCCGGCTTAGCTTACAACGACACGGACCAGTTCCACATCAATGTCGGCGTGTATTCCACGCGCTACAGCAATGTCACGATATCTGTCCTCACCCAGCTTTCGGAGAGCGAGTTTGATGTCGCCAGGCATCCGGTCGAAGACGCCTGCATCGACAGCGTCAAGCGCGGCAGGGCAAGCATCTGCATCATCTTCCCCCCGGATCTTGACGTCAAGCAGGACGGCCCCCAGGATATCCTCTTCTACGTCGACCCCTCGGACATCAACCTCGTCCATAACGTGCTTGCGGTGATGTCGTCCAAGGTAAAGAATGAATCCGAGGCCATCAGCAGGAACTTGACAGATGACCTCCTCCAGCGCCTTGCCAATACAGAAGGAGAGGCGGACTCACGAGTTCCCACTGTTGTTGATCTCACGCACGGCTATGATGCCATCGCTGAAAAGTCAGCCAGCGCATCGTCGGCGATTGCCAGTCTCGACGCTGCTCCTATCGGCACCGAACCTATCACCAAGCTCAATGCAGAGGCAGACTTCCTCAAGCAGCTGACGCTGGCGACGATGGGCGATGAAGAGCTGCTGATCAGCCAGCTCCGCAAGGAGACTCAAGGCATGAGCGAGGCCAGCAGCCTGCTGGACAAGTACGAAGCAAGCCTTCTCCAGTACAAGATCGACTACCGCCAGCGAGAGGCAGCGCTGAATGATTCCATTATCGCCGTGGTCGGAAGCGTGGCTGGTGCAGATGCCAGGCTTGGCCAGCTCGAGTCTGCCAAGGCAGCTGCCCAGCAGGACCTTGCCGCAGTCAAGGACACGCTCACCGGAAGCCTTCAGCTCCTCAACCAGATGCAGGTGTCGCTCAACAACATCAAGAAGATATCCACGACGCTGGAGATCAAGGACGCGGCAACCATCGTCAACCCGATCACGATGAAGATCGTGCCGGTCCTGGACAGGACAACGCACTTCAATTACGCTTTCCCGACGATTCTCGTGCTTGTCATGATGATCACTGGAATCCTTCTTGGCTCTATTCTTGTCATGGTCGAGAAGAAATCCTCCTCCTTCTTCCGCAACAGCATCACGCCGACCATCGACAGCACGTTCATGATTGCCACGGCGCTCACCGCGCTGATCATCATGGCAGTGCAGCTCGCTATCTTTCTTGCCATCTCCGCTGTGTTCTTCAAGGCAGCCCTATGGCCTTCTCTTCTTTCCCTGCCCTTCCTTCTCGCCTTGATTAGCGCCCTGTTCGTCATGCTTGGCATCCTTCTCGGCACGCTGTTCACGTCGGAAGAGACCACCATCCTTGCCGGCATCAGCGTTGCCAGCATCCTGCTCCTGTTCTCCAGCGCCATCCTCCCTATCGAGAACATGCCGTTCCTGCTAAGGGCGCTTGCCGGCTTCAATCCGTTCGTTCTCAGCGAGACCGTGATCAAAGAAGCCCTATTTTTTGATTTTGGCATCAGCCTGCTGCTGCCCAAGCTTGCCCTGTTGGCTGGCTATACAGCCATCCTTTTTGCTGCTGCCCTGTCAGCCCAGCGCAGCCTGCGAGCCTCTTCAAGGCATGGCGGCAAGGCCACTCCGTTCGAGCGTGTGAAGGAAAAACTGTTCACGCTAAAAAACAGGGCTATCGTGACGACGGCTGTCTCTTCTTTCAAACAGCTGCTTCCAGGAGAGCCGGATGCGGTCATGCCCGTTTTCCATGAGCTGAACCCTGTCGAGGAAGGCCTGCTCTCCGCATCGGAGGAGGCAAGCACCGCCAGAAAATCCAAGCCCTTGCCGCTGTTTCCCCGCCAGCAGCTCTTTCCGGAAAAGCCAGTATTTGATTTCATCGCAGGCCAGCCCAAACAAGCGCCGCGCGCCAGCAGGGCATTCCCCAACTTCAGCGAAAAAGGAAATGGCTTGCAGGAACTTTCCCAAGCCGGGCGTTCCATCTCTCTTGCTGAGCTCCAGGAGATGAAATCTATCGAGCAGGAAATTGCCGGGCTTGAATCTCTCGGCAAGAGCGGAATCGGAGAACAGCGCACCAGCGCTGCCGTATACGCCAACGATGTCCATGTTCCCAATGTCCAGAAGATAGGATCACGATTGGAAGGGATACGGGAACGGAGGGAGGGGAGAAGGGGGTGATTGTCAGTACATTCTTGTAGGGTCTCTTACGGTATAAGTGGGCGCCGCCGTGCTTAAACCTCGATTAAGTTTATTTTTTCCCCACCCTGCCCGGGCGAGGTGGGGAAAAAATAAAGTTTGCAAAGAAAATCACGGCGGCGCCCAACATAAGATTGGACACTTTATAAAAACCTGTAACCAGGAACTCATTTCTTTTTCGCAACAATAAACAGTATTCGCCTGCCCTGTTCTTTCTCAATTATGAAGCCTGCCTTTTGCACTTCATCAAGCATTTCTTCTTTGGTAAACACCGCTTCCGGGGTGAAGAAGAAATGTACCAGCCTGTTGAAGAATGGCGTTCCAAGGTCCAGCATGGCAAAGGTCCCTCCTTTCTTCAGCACTCTTGCTGTTTCCTTCATCGCGTCTTTGTAGTTGGAGATGTGATGGAACGCCATGATCTGGACGACAGTGTCAAATGAGGCAGAGCGAAAGGAAAGGCGTGTCGCGTCTCCCTGAACGAAGGTGATGCTGTTTGCAGCATCGTTTGCAGCATCTTGTGGGATCTGCTTCGCAAGTTCGATCTGGGCATAGTCATAGTCTAGCGACGTCAGCGTGATAGTTGGATACTGTTTCTTGAGGAACAAGGATGTTTTCCCGCGCCCGCAGCCAATCTCCAGCACCTTGTCGTGGATAGCGCCGCCGACAAACTGCTGCCAGCGGGCAAGAAGCGTCTTTGCATAAACATAATTATACACACTGCTGTTCACAAAGAACTTCTCAAGGCGGGACATTTCCATAATGCCGTTTATGGCATCAGCGCTTGTATATAAATGCTCTTGCTTTCCTTTGGTTTAGGTCTGGTACATAATCATCGTTCAGCCGATAGAGCACCCCTCTAACTTCAAATGCATTCAGCGGCGCTCCGCCATCTGTTGGCTGCTGCGGTGTGGTGTACAGTGCAGGTTTCACCTCTAAAAATACTATTTTTGCCCTATCATCAAGATGCCCTGCATGTCTCAAGTATTGTTCTGTATACTGCTCCGCCCCAATTGTTTTTACTTCAGGCTTGGTTGCCTTTTGGGAGAGGCCCGTATAAAAGAATGACCTGCTGCTCACTGGCCTCGCAGGATAAATATTGCGATCAGCTATCCTATACGGGCATGAAAATGAGAATCCCCGTCTTGTTAATCCGGGGATTGGCTTGCGAGTCGCATGGTCAATCACTTCTTGTTCAGGGGAAAGGTCCAAGACTATCTCATCCAAGGCCGGATCATCACTTATCTTTAAATTTGGTCTTGGCTTCTGCGTGAACGTTGCCTCTTGTCGTTTCTTGTTGCTTTTTGCCATCAAACAGTTGTAAAATTGGTAATATAAACAGTTATTTCTTAAAAAACACGCAAAATACGATATATTTAAATAATAAAAGCGTATTTTGCGTGTCATGCGCAAGGAAAAGATAGAGCTGAAGGGCTTCCGCCCTGCTCCGACGTATGGGCCTGCTTACCCCTTCGACAAGCATGACAAGCTCATCTTGCAAGAACTGGATGAAAATGCAAGGGCATCCCTCGCGGACCTGTCAAAAAGCGTCGGCTTGTCCCGCGACGCTGTCCGAAACAGGATCAAGAAGCTTGTTGACCATCACGTCATCCTCGGATTCACCCCAATCTATAACCCGCCTGCCATGGGATATCCGGTCATCAATTATGTTTTCATCGCGCTTTATAATCCAAGCGAGGAGCAGGAGAAAGAATTTCTTCGATACCTTAGGAATCACAAGTATGTCACCTATGTTGCGGGCATTATCGGAAAATGGGATTTTATCCTTGACATCATGGCAGAGAATCCAGGACAGTTTGACCGAACCTTAAAAGAGATACGCCAGCGATTTCACACGCTGATCAAGGATTATGAAGTGTATGGGGTCCTGCAAGAATACAAATATGAGGAGATTGGGAAGTTAGTGTATGGGTGATCAGGCTGGCTTATCTGATCGGCGCGCTGCTGGGATGGTTGGATAAAGAAACATTTAAATAGTTTAACTGTTTAACTGACTCTAACGATCGGTTTATGAGAGGGAAAACAATGGAAACTGATTTGGTGAAAATGAGTCCGAAGGGGCAGCTGGTTGTTCCTCAGGGTATCCGAGAACAGGAAGATTTCAATCCTGGCGACAGGTTTGTCCCATTCGCGGTAAAAGAGGGTGTCCTGTTCAAAAAAGTAGAGATAGATGCGAAGAAAGAATTTGAAAAATTATCAAAAGACATTCAGCAACGGTTTAAAAAAAAAGGGGTGACGGAAGAGGATGTCAATGAGGCAGTGAGGTGGTCTCGACGAAAGTCCTCTTAGACACCAACATTCTTATTTCTGCACTTGGCTGGGAAGGAAAACCGAACAAAATTTTCCGGCAATGCTTTCATGGCGAAATAGTAATTGTTACATCCTCAGAACAGATTAGTGAATTGCAGCGAGTAATGGACTATCCGAAATTTTGTTTTACTAAAGACGAGAAAGAGCTGTTTGTTGCACTCATTCTTCAAATAGCAAAAATGGTCAAGATTCGAAAAACAGTCCATATTATCAAAGAGGATCCGGATGATGATACCATCTTAGAAACAGCAATCGAAGGAGGGGTTAACTATTTGGTCACTGGCGACCCTCATTTATTGAAACTGAAAGAATTTGCAGGAGTCAGGATTGTTACTCCGGATGAATTTTTGAGAAGCACCCAACAAGGGAATGCATGTTTATATGAGCAATAGCCTTATAAAACTTCATCATTTCCCTGCCATCATGGCAGATAGTACCGAGACGGCTACCGAGCAGGCATATTATCAGGAGCTTATCTCCCTCATCAAGGAAAGCGATCTCTCTAAAGAGCAGATTGCAAAACTGAAAGTCAAGCTCTGCAGGAAACATCGCTTTCCCAGCATCCCGACAGACATCCAAGTCCTTCTCCATGCCGTGCCTGTTGATCTTCCGATCCTCAAGCATCTCCAAACAAAGCCGGTGCGGAGCATCTCCGGCGTTGCGCCGCTTGCCATCATGTCCCGCCCTGCCAACTGCCCGCATGGCGTGTGTGTTTACTGTCCCGGCGGCAAGGGCAGCGTGTTCGGCGACGTCCCCCAATCTTACACGGGAAAAGAGCCCAGCACGATGCGCTCGATCCGAGCAGGCTTTGATCCCTACCTTGTCGTGTTCAACCGGCTCGAGCAGTACGCTGTTCTCGGGCATGCGTTTGACAAGGTGAACGTCATCATCCAGGGGGGCACGTTTCCGGCTGAAGATGCTGCTTACCAGGATGAATTTGTGCGCGACATCTTCAAGGGCATGAATGATTTTTCAGAGATGTTCTTTCACGACGGCGTGCTTGACGTGATGCGATTTCGCGAATTCTTCGAGCTTCCGGGCGCTGTCGGAAGCGCGGAGCGGATCTCCAGCATCCACAAAAAAGTATCGGAGCTGAAAGCAAAGGCGCAGCGAAGCCTCCAAGAGGAACAGCAGCGCAATGAAACCGCGGCTGTGCGGTGCGTCATGCTTGTCATCGAGACCAAGCCGGACTGGGGATTCCTGCAGCACGGCAATAGGATGCTGGAGCAGGGCTGCACGAACGTCGAGCTTGGCGTCCAGAGTGTGTATGATGACGTGCTCCAAATAACGCATCGAGGCCACACGCTCTCCGATACGAAACGCTCCATCAGGGAACTGCGCGATCTCGGATTCAAGCTGACGTTCCATTATATGCCGGGCTCTCCGACGGCAGGTTTTGCTGCCATCAGCCGCGAGCAGGATATTGCCGGCATGATCGAACTGTTTTCGAATCAAGACTACTGTCCAGATATGCTGAAGATTTATCCGTGCATGGTCATGCCAGGAACCGCCCTTCAGAAGCTGTATGAGAAGGGGATTTTCATGCCCTTGACGACGGAAGAAGCTGCGGACCGCATCGTGGAATTCAAGCGCCGCGTTCCACGATATTGCAGGATCATGCGTATCCAGCGCGACATCCCGACCAGCCAGACAACTGCCGGCGTCAGCCGCACCAATCTTCGCCAGTATGTTGCCGAGCTTGCACGAGAACGCGGCGTGGCGTGCCAGTGCATCCGATGCAGGGAGGTTCGCACGATGCATGGGCTTGGCGATGAGCAGCCAGGGCAGCCAGGCATCACCGTCACAGAATATGAAGCGAGCGGTGGAAAAGAGTTTTTTATTGCAGCGGAAACAGAACAGCACCTTTACGGCTTCTGTCGGCTGCGCTTTCCATCGAAATGCCTGCGCAGCGAAATCACTCCCGCATCAGCTCTTGTACGAGAATTGCACGTCTACGGGCCAGCAGCGGCCATCGGCAGCAGCGGTGGCAAGGCAGGAGTCCAGCATCATGGCTGGGGCAAGAGGCTGATGCAGAAAGCAGAGGAGATTGCAATGCAGCATGGAAAAGACAAGATGCTGGCCATCTCTGGCATCGGCGCGCGGGAATATTTTAAGAAGCTGGGGTATGAGAAGGAAGGGGTGTATATGGTGAAGAAGGTAATAGCTTGTTCCAAGGCTTGTTAATACGTTTCAACCGTAAGCCCTTTAATCCTTGAGAAATGTTTGACATTTTTTGTGATGATTGTTGAAACTCCCTTACTCAGTGCAATGCCTGCAATTAAACAGTCAGCGTCAGGGACTGGCTCTCCTTTCTTCATGAGGCCTGCGGAGATTTCAGCTGCTTTTATAACAGCAGAGTCATCTAATTGTAAAACACGAATATTCTCAAACATGTCCATTATTTGATGAATTTTTGCTGGCGCCATCTGCCGATAGAATAAGCCGCGAATAACCTCAAACATACTGATCTGTGTTGTCAAAAACAGCTGTTTTTCGCCACGTAGAGAGATGGTCTTTTGATCTCCCCGTATCATGTCAATCAGAAAGGTGCTGTCTAGGACTCTCACGCTATCCTCTCCTTTACCGCGTTTAGGTTTATCTCTCGCATCTTTTTTAGATCTTTAAGAAGAGTTTCTCCCTCTTCATATGACAATACCCCAAAATAATCCCAGATGCTCTTGCTTCCTTTTTTTGTAAGAAGCCGCCGGATTTCTTCAGAGAAGCTTTCTCCTTCTGCCTTTCGTTCAGCGAGAAGGCTATACGCGTCTTCGGTAATAGTCAGCGTTTTCGTTGCCATACGTGTACGTTTACACGTACATCTATATAAAGTTTTCGTTGGTTTTGGTCAAAAACAAGGGATGGAGAAGTCATTCTTAACGATTAAAAAGGTATATCCCTCATCACATCCTCCGCATGCCCTTCGGCCTTGACCTTCTCGTACACGTTTGCAATCCTTCCATCCGGTGAGATCAAAAATGTCGTGCGCAGGATCCCCATGAATTCCCTGCCCATAAACTTCTTCTTCCCCCAGACGCCGTACGCTTTCACTGCCTCTTTGTTTTCGTCAGCAAGAAGGGGGAAAGGAAGGCTGAATTTTGCGGCAAATTTTTCATGGCTCTTGACAGGATCAGCGCTGATGCCGAAAACAATGACGCCGGCTTTTTTCAGCTTCTGATACTGATCACGAAACTCGCACGCTTCCACCGTGCAGCCCGGCGTGTCGTCTTTTGGATAAAAATAGAGAATGACCCATTGTCCGCGATACGCTGAGAGGTGATGCTCTTTCCCATCCTGGTCAGGAAGGCTGAAGTCTGGGGCTGCTGAGCCAACGGAAGGGAGTGCCATAATCGTTATCCATAGCGGCGTATCTTAAATACTTTTCCATGCCGTCAAGACCGCAATCAGCACCGGCTGATGGATCAGGTACACCCACAGCGTTTTTGTCCCAAGCCATCGCAGCCAGTCCAAGCCTCTCGGAGCTGTTGCCGGCAGCGCGATCAAATTGATTTTGCGTTTTCCATCGGGAAAGAGAAGCGTTCCAAGCCCAACACCAAGCACGACCATGCCCATCCATGGAAAGACTGGAAAATAGTCAACGCTGGAGAAGGATGATGGCGCGATGCCGAGCCATAGCCAGGCTGGCGTTGCTGCCGCAATATCCTGCACGATCTTCCCAACTCCATAAAACGCTGCTGCGATGAGCGCATTGGCAAAAAAAGGAAGCCGCAGGAACAGCGGAGCGAGAAGGATGCTCAGGCCGAGCAGGTGGAGCACGCCAAACACCACAAAGCTGTCGCTGAGATACAGATACGTCACAGCTGTCACCACGATGCCCCAGAAGAACACGGTCCTGCCGTGGCGGAAGCAGCGCTTCCAGATGTCGTCCTGATGCTTCGCTGCTGCCAGCGCAACACTCACGCCCGCAAGCCCAAGAAAGGATAATGCCGCAATCCTCTGAAGCACGAGCCAGCCGCCGTGAAACATCTCGTTCGGCACGATGCCGAGAAAGTCAAGATCAAAGAAGATATGGAACACGATGACGAGAAGTATGGCAATGCCGCGGGCAAGGTCAACTTCCCAGAGGCGGTCAACAGGTTGGGCTGTGCGCTGTTTAGGCTGGTATTGGACATGGGCCATTTCCCCTATGAGCACCATAACATTTATAAAGCAACTGTTTTCCTTGCCCCTTGCCGGCTGGACATGTAGGGCTGCTCCCCTGAATCCTTCCGGAATATGAACAATACCAACCAATGGAGGCGCTACGATGGGATATCTCAAATATGTTCGCGAGGCTTGGAAAAAGCCGAAATCTTCTCATCCAGAACTTTGGCGGCAGCGCCTTATTGCGTGGAGGCAGGATCCTTCAACGCTCCGCATCGATCACCCGACGCGGCCTGACCGTGCGCGTTCTCTCGGTTTCCGGGCAAAGCAGGGCTTTTTCATTGTCCGGCAGCGCGTGGAGCGAGGCGGCCATACCAGGTCAAAGATCGGGCGCGGCGGCAGAAAGTCAAAGCATGCCCGGCTTCGGATGGTCCTTTCCAAATCCTACGCACGCATTGCAGAGGAGCGCGCGGGAAGCAAATACGCCAATTGTGAAGTTCTCAACTCCTACTGGCTTGCCAAGGACGGGGCTTATTACTGGTTTGAAATTATTATGGTTGACAAGAACCATCCTGCTGTGCTTGCAGATCCGCGCATCCGATGGATCCATCAGCCTCAGCACACGGGACGAGTGTTCCGCGGCCTCACCAATGCAGGAAAGCACGGGCGCGCCCTCTTCCAGAAAGGAAAAGGCGTTGAGAAAGCACGGCCGAGCATCAATGCAAGGGGCGGGCTGCTGAAATAAAAGTGCTGGTGCAGATGCCGCACTTCTTTTTTTGTTTTTTTTCATTTTCTGGCGCAACATTTATATAGTTGCGAACCGGTTTTTAAACAACCAAAATACCTAACTGCAGTTTTAGATAGTTCAATCTGCGAGGCATCATCATGAACGACGCGTGGAATGTTCTTGGGCTGATTGTCATTATCGTGCTTCTTGCAGCATTTGCCGGCTGCCAGGCCACTGGAAAATCAACCGAGGCCACACCTGCTGCAGACACAACACCAGAAATTGTTGCTTACCCGCAGCCCTGCGGCAATGGCGTGCTGGAGGGCGGCGAAGAATGCGACGATGGAAACGCAAATGACGGTGATGGCTGCGGCAGTGAATGCAAGGCTGGACCGCTACGAACATGCATCGCTGAGCAGTCTGAGCTTGCCGGGCATGCTGGCCTTGCTGGAACAGCAGTCCATTATTCTGTTGGCACGGACTGCGGCATTGACCATCATAACGCTGCTGGCTGCAGCTATACTGACTTCGTGCCAGCCTGCACAGGCCCTGCTGCTTTTGAATCGTATGCTTGCTCTACAGGGCAGCTGCCTATCAAGGTAGAAGGAACCTGTCCGGCCGGGACTGCTTGTCTGGATGGTGTTTGCGGATAATGGCCTTGGCGACCTGCGACTATTATTCTTGTTCTCTTTGAGATATCTCTTTCCAGCTTGGTAGAAATCTCCACAATCTTTATAAAATAGAATCAGGATTAGTATCAGCATGGTTCTTGAACACGTCTTTCCGGAAGACTGGCTGGAAAATAGGGCGAGGTATGCCTTCCTTCTTGGCGTGGGCTATACGCTGTTCAGCGTCTCTATCTCTTCTCTCCTGTTTCCAAAGAATCCTGCCTTGGTGTCTGTAGCGTTCATCTCTCTCCTGCTCCTTCCGGAACTGTACAAGATATTTGATATTGAGGAACGGCAGGAGATGATGGAGTCCAGATTTTCCCTGCCGCGCCTTTTTGCTGATGATTGGGATGTCACGAAGGTGTACATCTTTCTCTTTCTTGGCATCCTGCTGACCTATTCTGTTTCCACGATCGTGCTGGACAATTACGCTTCCGGCGACCTCTTCCGCGACCAGCTCGAATTCCGCGGAAAAGCCGGCGGCGCGGGCAGCCATGCTGCAGGAAAAGCCATCGAATTCAGCCCTGGCCTGTTCAGCCATCTTCTTTCCAACAATTTTAAGGTTCTCATCGCCTGCTTTCTCATGGCCCTGCTGACCGGCAACGGGGGCATCTTCCTCATCGTCTGGAACGCTTCTGTCTGGGGGACAATCTTTGGGATCACGGCGAAGGCTGCTGCCACGGCTGCCGGCGTCAACCCGTTCTTTTACTTTGCTCTTATCCTCCTCATCGTCTTCCCTCACATGATTGTTGAGGCGCTGTCGTATTTCCTTGCTTCGATCTCTGGCAGCATCATCTCGAAGGATGTCCTGCTGGAGAAGTTCCGTTCCGAGCGTTTCTGGTTCGTCTTCAAGTTCAACAGCTACCTCTTCATTTTTTCTCTTGTCTTCCTTGTCCTCGGTGCGCTGATCGAGACGTTCGTGTTGAACAATGTCACGCTCTACTCCGAAATCATCCAATTGAGCCTTAGTGTGCCGTAATCAGGAGTTGGGTGGTGGCCAGTAGGCAGTTGGTGAGATATGCGAACCAACACCTTCTAACAATAACCAACATCCCAATCCCCTTGTTTCCCGCAATCTTTAAATAATCAATCTCCTTTTCTTCTTCCGAGGTGATGTTTATGAAATACCGCTGCAAGCAATGCAATTACCGCTTTTCACCTAAATCAGACCGGCAGCCAAATCGGTGCCCTTATTGCTCTAGAACGGATTCGTTAACAATCGATTCCTCTGCCTGATCATGGCGCAGCACCACGAATTTTTGCTGGCCATTGTCGTTCTTGTGGCAGGTATGCTCTTCCTTATCGGGTACCAATCCTTCTTTCCCACTGCTTCTTCTGCTCCTGTCACTGGGAACACCGTCTCTCGCGATATCATCTATTCCGACCTTGTCGCGCTCAGCAAGGCAGCGCGCCTTGACCAGCCTTGCGTGGAGGGCCGGAGAATCTGCTCCGACAAGGATCTGTACGCGTGCAAGGATGACAAGTACACGCTTGTCCAGGCCTGCCCGATCTACTGCGACAGGGGAGAATGCGTGGAATGCTTTGACTGGGTGATGCTCGGTCCGCTCGTCATCACGCCAGGCCATCATAACCAATGCCGTGGCAGCGACCTCTATCAGTGCAACAAGGGGCAGTGGGACAAGTTTCTCTCCTGCCCGAACGGGTGCGCCCAGCAGCCCATCCTGACTGACAATGAAGGCAAGCCCTGGCAGCCTGTCATGGACGAGCAAGGCAATGAGCTTCTTGAAGGCCACTGCATCTGCCAATACGGCGATCCTGACCTGTGCCTCAATGCCACGCGGTACAAGTGCATCGGCTGGGGAGCAAATTCCTCGTATTATACCAGGATGAAAGGGGACTGCGGCGAGCGAGGAACGATATTTGCATGACGAGGGAAGATAATGAAGAAACTGGTACTCCTATCCTACGGTTTATTTCTTTCACTTATTTTGATCTCTCTTATCCTTTTCTTTCCCTCCGTGAAGATTTTTTTTTATGATATTACCGGCCGGGCAGTCAGCTCCTGCGGCAATAGCATCGTGGACACCGGAGAATCCTGTGACGACGGAAATGCCGATGACGAGGATGGCTGTGACAGCAGCTGCAAGGTCTCCCGTGCCAGGAGCTGCATCACTAACCCAGCCCCACACTCCAGCGGCCAAGTTGCCCTCCACTATTCGCTCGGCTATCCAGGACTCTGCACCCTGCTCCATGAGAACGCCGTGCCAGACGCGGATCGAAACAAGGACGGCGCAACAGACTATCTCGATTCCTGCCTTTATCAGGACTATCAGAACAGCTGCTCTGCTGATGGGACGATGCTGGACTATTACAAATGCTCTCCGGCAAACCTTCCGTTAAAGGACAGCAAGCCGTGCCCTGCAGGCTGCAAGGAAGGGGCTTGTGCGTGAAGACGTCTAAAACTTTGAAAACAGAGCGAACGCTTTGAAAAACAAATACTTTATATACGGGCATACCTTTTCTTCTTGATATGTATCATAATCGAGGTGACGCATGAGAAATGTCCTAGACGTTGCAACTGTTGTTGTGGTTCTGGTGCTGTTGGTCAGCTTGGCTGCATGCAGCTCTTGATTTTTTCTGTCTTTTTCCTTTTCTCTCTTATTTAACTATGCTACGGAGACACGAACAGCAATATTTATAAACAAATCCAGCTTAAATCTTTGTATGCGATTCCTTGCTGATGCTGCCATCGTCATCTCCTGCCTTGTCGTGTTGCTCGCCTTTGCCAGTTGTGCGCCAGCAGGAAAGGCCTCGTCGCCTTTTCCTTCGCCCTGTCTTGACCACCTGGATGGCAGTGTAACCTATACTTATCCCGACGATACGGCAGAGATGTTTCAGTCATCCTGCATAGATGGCATGATTGAAGAATACTCCTGTGATGATGGGCAGTACCTCCATGTGCAGGCGGAGGCGTGTTAATCCTCTTCAATTCTCTAACTAGTCTCAAAAAAGTTATAAATGTTACGATTGCCAATCGGCAAAATAGCTATATTTTACCGAGTTACAATCGTCAAAAATGGCACAACTGCTCTTTCCTCTCACAACTTTTCTCTCAACTTCGAGAAGAATCTTTCTGCGGCTTGAGCTTGTTGGTCGTTGGCTGGCCGCTATGGTTTTTCTTTATCCAGGTGATTTATCCAGTTGATAGTGGGTCGTGCAACGGACTCCCAATTGACGCGTTTTAAGCTCATATTTAAAAGTAGATTAATTACAATTAATATACTTTTAAAAGTATGTTAATAGAAAGATTTATATATAAAGACCATTTCCTAAAGAATATGGAGATGATTGATCGTCTTATCCGACAAAACCCATGGTGGGAAGGGAGAGAAGTCTCATCAATAAAAGCTCTAACCCCACGGGAACTCTATACATCATTACTCAACTATAAAAAAGATAAACAGATCATTTCCGTTGTTGGCCTGCGAAGGGTCGGTAAAACGACCTTGCTGTACCAGATGATAAATGATCTCTTGCGGGAAAATGAGCCAAAACATCTTTTCTATTTCTCCTTTGATGAACTGCTGGGAAAAGAGCCGGAAATCATCGAAACTATCCTAAGCCTTTATGAAACGGAAATTCTTAAGAAAGAACTTAAGGGGGTGTATGTTTTTTTTGATGAAATCACCCATGTAAAGGACTGGCAGATCATCCTTAAGAGGTATTACGACCTCGGCGGAATAAAATTTTTTATCTCTGGCTCTTCAAGTATCTTCCTAAAAAAATCAAAAGAGAGCCTTGCAGGAAGAATTTATGAGTTTGAACTTCTTCCCTTGAGCTTTAGGGAATTTCTTACCCTTAAAAATATCTCGTTTCAAGATACCAAGATACAGAAATCAACCCTAAAGAAAGAATTAGTATCTTATCTTACTACTGGCGGATTTCCAGAAATGATACGCGAAACGGACTTTGAAAAGATAGGTAATTATGTAAAAAGCATTGTTGAAAAAATAATTTTTTATGATATCCCCCAGGTATACGATGTCGCCGAACCAGCAGTTTTGCGTGAACTGTTTGAGATCATCGCCAGAAAGCCCGGAAGTTTGATAGAATATGCAACCTTCGCTTCTGCTTTAAAAGTGACGTATCAAACAGTCTCAAAATATGTTGGTTATTTGGAAAGCGCTTTTTTAGTTCGATTCCTTTATAACTACCGCGGTTCTCCAGTTGCCCGTGCGCGAAAAGCAAAAAAGGCATACTTGGGCACACCATCCTTGGCTGCTGCTTTTTCTTCAGAGAAGGAATTGCTTATTTTGCTTCCGCAACTTGCCGAAAATGCAGTGGTTTCACATCTTGGCGCAAAATTCTTTTGGAGAGAGTACTATGAAATTGATGTGGTTCATAATAATCTTCTTATCGAAGTAAAGTTTAGTGAAGATCCAGAGATTAAAAACGCCCTTGCTGTAGCAAAGAAATTAAAAGGTAAAGAATTGCTCGTAATAACCAAAGATACAGATGACGTGACGAAAAAAAAGAATATTCAGGTCACCTTTATCCCTCTCTGGAAGTGGTTATTAGCCGGATAACTTCGTCAAATTATCCTCTCCCAAAAAATCCTCTTTTTTCTCCTCTCTTTCTCCTGTGGAATAGCAGAACAGAAACCACCTCACAACTTCTCCTTCAATCTCGAGAAGAATCCTTTCTGCGGCTCGAGCTTGTCTCCTCCCTCCTTGGCAAACTGGACAAGAAGCTCTTTCTGCTTCTTACTCAGCCTGGCTGGCGTCTGGATGACGGCACGCGCCTGAAGGTCGCCGGTGCGGTGTGCTGTATCTACGCCTTTTCCTTTCAATCGGAAGATGGTGTTGGTCTGTGTTCCAGCAGGAATTTCTAGCCGCGCGTTCTTTCCGTCTAAGAGAGGAACATCTATCTCTCCGCCAAGCGCTGCCTGGACAAAGCTGATCGCAACTTCAGTGTAGAGGTCATGCCCGTGGCGCTCGAACGTATCATGCTCAAGAACATGGAGCTGGACGTACAGGTCGTCGGATGGCCCTCCTTTCTCGCCAGCTTCGCCTTGGCCCTGGCTTCGGAGGCGCATGCCGGTCTCAATACCGGAGGGGATATTGATCGTTATCTTTCTCGCCTGCTTTACCAAGCCCGTGCCATCGCAGTCCGGACAGGCATCCTTGACGACGCTGCCTTCTCCCCCGCAGTGCCGGCAGGTGCTGGTGGTGGCGAAGATGCCGAAGGGGGTGCGCTGTGCCTGCTGCACCATGCCCCGCCCATGGCAGGTTTGGCAGGTGGTGACTGCGGAACTGTCTTTTGCCCCGCTGCCCTTGCAGGTGCTGCAGTGCTCCATCCGCGGGATGGACAGCGTCTTTTCAACACCAAACACTGCCTCTTCTAGAGTTATCTCCAAGTTGTACAATAAGTCTGATCCTCTGGCTGCGCGCCGCCGCCCGCTTCGCCTTCCTGCCCCCCCGCCGAAGACCTGGTCAAAGATGTCGCCGAAGTCAAACGTGAAGTCTGCTCCGCGCATGAATTCGCTGTAGTCAAACCCGCCCTGCCCGCCCATATTGGAAAAGTCTGCCGTGCCGAACTGGTCGTACTGCCGACGCTTTTCATCATCGCCAAGCACGGCAGCTGCCTCATTGATCTCTTTGAATTTCTGCTCTGCTCCCGGGCTCTTGTTCAGGTCCGGGTGGTACTGCTTGGCGAGCTTCTTGTACGCTTTCTTGATCTCTTCCTTGCTGGCGTTCTTGTCCACGCCAAGCGTTGAATAATATTCTTTTTTTGTCATGAGAGCACCTTGCAGAGATCGCTGAAGGCTTCGATCAGCACGTCTGGCTTTTCGCTGGCGAGCGTATCTTTCGTATTCCAGCTGCTGCCGTGCACGATGATCGTCTTGATGTTGGCTGCCTTTCCCATCCGGATGTCATGCACCATGTCGCCGACATAGACTGCTTCGTGCGGCTTGATGTTCAGCCTTGCCAGGCACGTCTGGATCACCATCGGATCCGGCTTCGTCTTTCCCCGATAGTCTTCATGGCCGGTGATGTGCCTGAAATAGCCGTGCAAGCCGTGGCGGGATAATGCATCGCTGATGATGGTGACATACGTTGCCGAGCAGATGGCAAGGGTGTATTTTTTGGAGAGCTCGTCGAGCGTTTTCTTCAGGTTGTGCGGCAGGCGGATGCTGCCATGGCGCTTCTTCGTTGACTCCTGGTAGATGATTCCTGCCATCCTGATCTGTTCGGGAGTTACGATCCCCCATTCTTTCATGGTGGTGAGGTACCCTTGTGTTTGCGCTTCCTTGAACTCGTCAACCGTCGAGAATCCTTTTGAATTGGCAAATGCTGCTATCTCCTGGTATGCCTCGAAGCCGATGTGCAGGGAATCTACGAGCACGCCGTCATAGTCGAATATGACCGCTTTGATGGCAGAGCCGTTTGGCACGCGTGAAGGCTGCTCTTTCATCGGAGCCTGCTTCTCCATCATTGTTGGAGCTTCCTTCTGCATTATTGATCGCTTCATCGCCATCGCGTGTTGGGTTGTCATCGGATATCCTTCGGGGTGATGCCGGCTGCTGTGCAGATCATGGCTTCGCTTTCCAATTCTTTTTGCTGGGTCATCGTCCACCATGCCGGGCCGCGCGTTGCGATCTTGACAGCATACCGCTGCGACATATCGTCCATCCGCTCCTGAAGCGAAACTATCGTATCGCCAAGCACGCGCCAGTCAGCGTAGTGGACCATCCGCAATTCCCATGACTGGGGCGCATCTGGCGCTATCATAATCGCATCTTTTTTTCGGAGGAAGGCCGCCAGTTGAGGATACTTGTCCTGCAGCAGCTCTGCCGCGATCTCTCCTTCGTGCTTTCCTGCAAATCGGGCGCGGATCTTTTTCCATATGGCCTTCTCTTCCGGAGTCGGCGTGCAGCCGAACTGCTTGGTCTCTTCCAGCCTCTCCAGCGTTGCTGCCTTCATCCAGTCGTGCAGCGCAGCGCCGATGCGGACAAGCTCCACGTCAATCACCATGCCGCGCCGTTCCATCTTGCGAGCGATGAAAGTGGCAACCTCGCTGACTTTTTGGCAGTGGGCCTTGATATTTTTTGGCACCTTGTACTCGTCAAACAAGGCAAGCGCCTGCTCAATGCTCGGGAGGCTTGTTGTAGCATGGCTCGCTGACGGCGCTCTCATGCTGTTCCCTCGTTTATTCTCTCTTGTTTTTCCTGTCTGATCGGAAGTACCGCGCTTGGGATTATTGGCAGGGTTATTGGAACAGCAGGGCTGCCTTTCTTCCGTTCGTTCTGGCGCTGCTTGATGCTGTTCCACTCGCCCTGTGTCATCTCCCGCGGCGCGCCTTCTCCGATGACATGCGGGTGCCGCTCCGTCATCTTTTGATGCACGCCATCCAGCACGTCATGGAGCGTGAACAGCCCATCGCGCTCCGCGATCATGCTGATATGGAGGATGTCCCACATCAGGTCGCCGAGCTCTTCTTTCAGCTCATTCGCATCGTTGTTCTTGACAGCCTCTTCCAATTCGCGGGCCTCTTCAAGAATGAACGGGTAAAACGAGAGGATGGTCTGCTTCTGCTTCCATCTGTCTTTGGCTGCAATTTCCCTGCACAGCGCGGCAAGGCGATCGAACGATGAAGGGGTGCACGGGGTATCAATAAGGGTCATGGGGTTTCCCCATCTTGGTGGTTTATTAAGGTTATGATGGCGGAGGCATTTCCCACCCTGCCCGGGCGAGGTGGGAAATAAAAGAGACCTAAACAACGTTTAGGCACGGCGGCGCCCCCATGTAGGGCGACATTTTCTACAGAGCCGCTGGCACAGATGTCCTGATCATTTCTTCTTTCCTTTCTTCTCCTCATCCACCTTGAAGTCGGCATCAACGACAGTATCTTTTGCTTTGCCGCCTGGCTTTCCGCCAAAGGTGTTTCGGACGTCATCGTCGCTCATGCCTTCACTGCCAGCGCTGCCGCCGTCGTGGCCTTCTTTCGCTTTCGCAGCAGCCTTTTGGTACAGCTCCGTGGCTGCGTCCTGCGCGAGCTTGTTGATCTCGTCCAGCTTGCTCTTGAGGGCAGCAACGTCCTTGTCTTTTGGCTCCAGAAGCTTCTTAAGCTCCCCGATGCCTTCTTTCAGCGGCTTGAGTTTTGCCTCATCAACCTTGCCTTCCATGTCTTTCATGGCCTTTTCTGTCGTGTAGGCAAGCGTGTCCGCCTGGTTGATGATCTCTACTTCTTCCCGCTTCTTTTGGTCGTCATCAGCGTTCGATTCTGCCTCTTTTCTCATCCGCTCGATGTCGTCCTTGGACAGGTTGCCGGAGCCGCTGACCGTGATCTTCTGCTCTTTTCCCGTGCCGAGATCTTTGGCAGAGACGTTCACGATGCCGTTCGCGTCAATGTCGAACGTGACCTCGATCTGCGGCACGCCGCGCGGCGCAGCAGGGATGCCGACAAGATCGAACCGGCCAAGGCTCTTGTTGTCTGCTGCCATGCTTCGCTCGCCCTGCAGCACGTGGATGGTGACTGCCGGCTGGTTGTCTGATGCCGTGCTGAAGACCTGCGATTTCTTCGTCGGGATGGTCGTGTTCTTCTCGATCAGCTTGGTGGACACGCCGCCTAATGTCTCAATGCCGAGGCTGAGCGGGGTGACATCTAACAGCAGCACGTCCTTGATCTCTCCGCCGAGAATGCCTGCCTGGATGGCAGCGCCAAGCGCGACTGCCTCGTCGGGATTGACGGACTTGTCGCCCTCTTTGCCGAGCAGGTCCTTCACGAGGCGCTGGACACCGGGGATCCTGGTTGATCCGCCGACAAAGACGACCTTGTCGATGCCGCTGGAGTCGAGCTTGGCATCCTTGATCGCCTGCCTGGTCGGGCTCTCGAGCCGCTTCAGGATCGGTTCGATCAGCTTTTCGAACAGGGCTCTTGTCAGGTCAACATTCAGGTGTTTCGGCCCGGTCTGGTCCGCAGTGATGAACGGAAGGTTGATCGGCGCCTTCTGGGCAGAGGACAGTTCGATCTTTGCCTTTTCTGCTGCCTCTTTCAGGCGCTGATGGGCAACCTTGTCGCTGCGCAGGTCGATGCGGTGCTCTTTTTTGAACTGGTCTGCAAGCCAGTCAATGATGATGTCGTCAATATCGTCGCCGCCGAGATGGTTATCGCCGGAGGTCGCCTTGACTTCGAACACGCCGTCGCCGAGTTCGAGGACAGAGACGTCAAATGTTCCGCCGCCGAAGTCGAAGACGAGGATGGTGTGATCATTGCTCTTGTCAAGCCCGTATGCCAAGGAGGCTGCTGTCGGCTCGTTGATGATGCGGAGCACGTTCAGGCCGGCAATCTTTCCTGCATCTTTTGTTGCCTGGCGCTGGGAGTCGTTAAAATAGGCTGGAACCGTGACAACAGCGTCTTTCACCGGATGGCCGAGATAGGCTTCGGCGTCCTGCTTGAGCTTCTGCAGGATCATCGCGCTGATCTCCTGCGGGCTGTACGAATCATCATCGATGGTGACCTTGAAATCCTTGTCGCCCATGTGGCGCTTGATGCTCCGCACGGTGTTTGCCGGGCTGATGATGGCCTGGTTCCGCGCGACTTTTCCGACGACGCGGTCGCCGTCCTTGATGGTGACGACGCTTGGCGTTGTCCGGTCGCCTTCAGCGTTCGGGATGATCACCGGCTTCCCTGCCTCAAGAATGGCTACTGCTGAAAAAGTTGTCCCTAAATCGATTCCTATCGCTTTTGATCTTGCCATGGTTTGTTCCTCCGTTGTATCGCGGTGTTTTACTCTTTTTTCTTTTTAATTTTTTTCTGCATCATGATATTTTTCTGCATCATCCTGTTTCAATATCTTGTAGGACAAGATGTCCTTGAGCTTGCGTCCATCCGGAACAAGATCCTGGAGCGATGCTCCAGGGATCGTCTTGCCGCCGGACTGGAGGTAGGCGGCAAACTGGCGTATGGATTCCGGATCATCTTTGTTGACGAACTGGCTGATGTCAAACCACACCGATGCTGTTTCTCCGTGCGCTCCGCAGCCTGTTGAGGTCTTGCATTCGAGCGGCTTCACCGGATGGATTGTGCATCCTTTCCATCTGCTGAAAAACGTGCAGGCGCCATAAGGCTTGTTGTGCTCGCGTTTTATTTTTGGGCGGTACTTGGCGGTGTTGAACTTTTCGACGCGTTCCAGATGCTTCTCTTTGAGCTTCTCGACGCTGATGTGGAGATAGCCTGCCATGGGCTGCAGGTCGCTGTCATCCAGCACGCCGCTTCCGTAATGGCATCCGTTCTCGCACTTGCTGCACTGGCATGGCGGGGCGAGCGCAATCATCTGCTCTTTTGGCGTGTCTTTGGTGATGATGAACAGTTTCTTGCTGCTCCTGCCCGTGTTGTTAGGTCCTGCCATTTTTTCCTGCTTTTTTCCGTTTATCTTATCATCTTCCAATCTTCACTTTGGCATGCCGGATCACTTTGCCGTGCATCAGGTATCCGGGCTGGAATTCTTCAATGACCTTGTTTTTTTGTGCAGCGTCCTTGGCTTCTTCGGCCAGGAGCGCTTCGTGGGATAAGGGATTGTATGGCATTCCGATGCTTTGCATCTTTTTGACACCGCAGGATTCAAGGAAGGAATAGAGCTGGGCATACAAGAGCTCGATGCCCTTGACGAACTCTTTTTTCTTGTCTTCCGGTTTTATTTCCCGCAGGGCCTGGTCAAAGGTATCCATGATGGGAAGGATATTGGCGATGATGTTTTTTGCAGCGAACTTCTTGTACTCTTCCTGGTCGCGATCGACACGCTTCTTGTAGTTCTCAAAATCAGCCTGAAGATGCTTGAGGGTAGTGGTGAGGTCAGCGTTGGCCCGGGTAAGGCCGGCGATGGTTTGAGTGGTATCACTTTTTTTCTCGCTGTTTTTTGTTTTCTCCTCTTTCTCTATTTTAGGGAGGCCTGTTTCCGGTTCTTGTTGTTTTCTTTCCTGTTTTTGGTTTTCCATCTTTTTCCCACCTATTCTTGAGTATTTGTTTACTTTAAATCAACCAATTCTACTTAGGATAAACAGGTAATATTTAAAGTTTTCGGGCAAATTTTATAAAGTCCGCCTTCCCCTGCTATTTCATGGCAACCATCTCCTTTCCGATCACCCATCAGCGCATCACGATCATCCGCGTCCGAAAGCCGGTCCGGCGCGACCTCAACGAAGAGCTCCAATGGTTTGGGAATTCTCTCGGCTTGTTCAACCTCCGCGACAAGGACAGAAGCTGCTTCCGCATCTTCATCGAGCTTCTCCAGGCAGCCAAGCGAAACCAGCCCCTGACTAGCGACGAGCTTGCCTACAAGACCAGCCTCAGCAGGGGAACGGTCATTCACCATCTTGACAAGCTCCTTGACGCGGGCCTTGTTGTTAATGAACGGAACCAGTACTTTCTGAGAGTCGGAACCCTCGAAGCAGTTGTTGACGAGATAGAAAAAGACCTCCTCCGCGCCTGCGATGATCTTCGCAAGGTAGCCCGAGAGATTGACGGTGAATTGGAGTTATGATGTCTTGTTATTCATCATCTTTTAATCGTTTTTAGGTTTTAAAAAGCAAACTATATATACTTCTCTATCTTCAATTATTCTACCTGTTTGATTATGGTGACTGTGTGATGGGTAGTTTGCTTATGGCTGAAGCACGAACAATGGGCTATGCCGCTGTGTCTTTGGAACCTGCGGGGGTGGGCAATGGTAGTCGTGCTGCTCTTACCGGGCGATATCGTTCTGATGTTGCGCTGGTAAAACTTTCTACTGGTGATTCAGCAGCATCGATAGACAGGATTCCTGATGTTTCTCCGGGCTTGCAGTACGATCGCCATGAGGTCGTTGTCCATGCAGAGGTTGAACTTCTAGAAATCGTTGATGACACTAAACAGTACCGGCCATTACGCCCTGCGCTGTACGAGGCTGTTGCTCCTACCGGTCAGGTTCACTGGCGTGTGGTCTGGGACGATCCTCACGAAGGACAGAGAACGTGGGAACTTGCCTGTTCTCCTCATATGCATACTTATCATCAAGAAATAGGGAATGTTCAAGGGCCATCATCCTTTACGTTGTTGCCATTCTTGCGTGATCTGGAAGAAAGGCTTCTCCAATCAGCAAGCCGCCTTCCATCCTCGCTTGACGCAGTTGCTGACAAGAGAGGAGAGTAAGAATTTTTCAGGATGTTTAACTCTTTAACTATTTCTATGCTGTCCGATACTGCCATTCCGTATGGCCCCATGCCAGAAGAAGATCAACCCCTATGCGCTCCACGTCGAGCGCGAGATCGCAGGCGCCGAAGTTTGACCCTGCCCAGATGATTACCGTGGCGCCAGTTGCCTGCTGGATCCTGTCGCAGATCTCTTTGGAGCGCGTTTTCAGGCCATCCGGCAGCTGGATGCAGACGCGCCGGGCATGTTCCTGCTTCACTTTGTCGATAGCCTTCTCAATCTCAAGATCGTATTCCATGTTTGCAGGAGAATAAGAGTTGTATTTAAGGTATTGGGTGATCGGTTGTATGCGATGGACTTGCTCGTCAGGTCAGCATCTATGCGTGGCGCTCTTTCCACTCTTCCTCCACACTCCCAACACCGCTGCCGCAAAGACGATCAAGGTCAGCGTATGCGTCATCAAACAATAGATGCAGGCTGTTTTCAGAACAGCATACAAGATGAACAAGAGGTATCCTGCAACCACAAGGCTTGCCGCTGCCACAATACTAATGCTCCATCGGAGATGGTTTGGCGTGAGCCATGCATGCCAATCGGTGAGGTCTTTTCCCCTCAGCAGGGTGCGGGATGCGATGGCGTACCACAAGAATACTAAAAAGGCAATTCCTGCAATCGGGATGCCAAGCACTTCAGAATAAACGCTCTGGTTGACGATGTCGCAGGCCGGCCGCTGGCCATGAGCTGGTTTCGGGCACGCGCCGCCGGTTCCGGTGTAATGCGTCACGGCCAGAAACAAAGAGAGAATCATTCCCAGAATGCCTGCGATAAAGATGATCCAAAGCGCAGGCTTGAATGCTGTCGAAGACGCCATGGCTGCCCCGCTTTCAGGAACCTGAAGGCGGCTGGTTCAGCAGCCCTTCTCGGAGAAGCTGCCGGTTGACCTCTTCTTTTGGGATGTCCTTGCTGAAGATCCGCCGGAGTTTTGCCGTGAAGCGGGGATCATCATACGACTGGCCGGCCATGGCTGCCGCAATCTTCTTGTATTCGATGACGGCATCGCTGTACGGGTCGTGCTCGACTGCCGGCCTTGTCTGGGATAGCGCTGCGAGAAGGTTCACGTCATCCGGCAGCACGCCGATCACTGGAGTTCCCGTCGCTGCTTCGACATCCTCGGTGGACACTTCAAATTCCTTATTGCGGACCTTGTTGAGGATGATGCCGGTAATGGGTGTTCCCTGGCGCTTGGCAATCTTCACGGCGTGAATCGTGCAGCTTAGGGTAGGATAATCCGGGCTGCTGATGACGAGCAGCTCGTCGGCGGCGATCATGGTTGCCAAGATCTCTTCATTTAATGAAGGAGAAGAATCGATCAGGATGATGTCGTACTTGTCCTTGATCAGGTTGAGCTTCCCTTTCAGCTTGAGAGGGTTGACCTTTTTTGGCACGACATGGGACGGGATGATGTGGAAGTTATCCCAGTATTCATAGATGACTTCCCACACCCGCTTCTTATCCACCATGACATCTTGCAGGGTAGCTTCCGGGTTCACGAGCCCGAAATGGAGGCCGAGATTGGCTGCGGAGAAGTTGGCGTCAACAACAAGCACTTTCTGCCCGAATTCGTGAGAGAGAACTGCCCCTAGATTGGCTACAGTCGTTGTCTTGCCAACCCCGCCCTTGATAGAAATGACCCCTACGATTTTCCCCATTGCTGAGGCACCTCTTTTTCGCGTTTTAAGGGAGAAGTAGTATATATGTATTTTCTTTTTTATGCGAGGCGTGGCAGTTGGTCATCAACGAATGAATAAGCAGGCGGAAAAGGCAGGTATTACCACCATCATCCTTTTTTGCTTCATCTTTTTTTGCTCCCGCCAACACCCTTTGCCTGTTGCGCCTGTTCCCGACCTTGTTTTACGCTGGCAATAGCCCAGAGCACCGTTCCAACAGCAAAGAGGATAACTGCACTAGCCACGAGCCAGTCAATCCATGCCAGCTTGTTTGCAGCATAGGCGCCGATGCTTCCGGCAATAGAGGCGAAGGACAGCGCAATCAGCACGCCTCCACAGGCCTTCAGCCATCGCCATGATGGTGATGCGGACTCCTGTTCATTGCCGGTCTTAAACATCACGTTTGCCGCTGCTCTGGATGAGGGTGTTCTTGACAATGATGTCCCTTTCCCCCTTGTTCCTGCCATCATCCCTGCCTTTCCCTGCTCTTCCTCTTCACGAAGCCGCTTTCGGAGGCGCTGGATCTTCTCTTCTGCATCACGCTGGAGAAGCACGAGCTCTTCAACAACCTGCTTGAGCGTGTTGAATTCCGTGTTGATATCGTGCACAAGCTCTTCCACATGGCTTTTCTTGATGAAGCGGGAGGTCTCATCGCGGTACTGGGCGACCTGCTGCTTGAGCTCTGCAACCTTGTTGTTGAAACTCTCCATAAAATGATCGATTCGGGCATCAACAACCTTCCCGCCTCGGTTCTCGACGCCGGCCATGTCCTCTTTGACATGATCCAGCTCGGTGTTGACTTCTGCGGCAAGCTTGCGGAATTCTTCCTGGGGGGTTGCCTGTTTTGCTACGCGCTCGACGCGGCGGAGCTGCTGGAGAAGCTCTGCTGCATAGGCCTGGAAGTCTTTTTTAGAGAGATAGTCAGTACGGATGCCGTCAATAGATTGCTGGAGCTGTTCTGCTTTCTTCAGCTCCTGCTTTACCTCGTTGAGGTAGATGCGGAGAATGTTGAATTTTTCATTGGTGATGGCGTCTTTGCGAAGGCCCTCCAGGTTTTTTCTGGTGTCTCTTGCGTCATTGACGAGGAACTGCTGCCATTGCTGCAGCTGCTTCATGTCATCACGGACTTTCTTGAAGGAGCTTTGCATAGATGACCGAAGCCGGTCTTCAACATAGTCTACCTCTACTAAACCACCCTGTGCTGCCATAGACCGGGCGTGAGGAAGGAATTCTTTATAAATTTTTCCATCATTGAGTACTCTGGAGTAGGGAAGTTCTTACTGGTGGTTCTTCCGGCTCTGTCCTAAATCTCGATTAAAGGTGGTGCTATTGCCGAGCGCCGTGCATGATCTCCTAAGCAGATGCTAGGATACTCGGGATACGTGCGATTGGCACGCTCGAACAGAGCGCAATAGCACCACCTTTAACGGAGGCACTGCCGCGCTCCGTTCGCATGGGTACCAAGCGTAATCGTAACGAGTCTTCAGGTATCGCCAGATAGTCTAAGACTACGCTAGGCGGCAGTGCCTCCGTTAAAAGATTTAGGACAGAGCCGGTTCTTCCATATCAATCCGAAAGCAATCTCTCCCACGTCTTAAGCGGATTTTCTTGCAGAAAACAAGAGCCGGCTATACTTCTTGCAATTTCGGCAGTACCAGATGACCCGTCTCTTTGCCACGCGCACTCGTGCGGTTGTTCCAGGCTGCAGAAATCGGTAGCAGTGCTTGCAGATCATCCTCTTGAACTGCCGCGGCATGCTGATCCTGTTCCGCATGGCAATCCGCCGCGCCATCAGGACATACCTATCCGCAAGTGCAGGGTTTGCCTTAGCAACAGCAGAGGCCTGCCTGAAGAGCTGGTGGAAGTGGGACAATGCCTCTTCCTGCCGTGTTTTCTTCTGGGGCTTGCGCATCCTCCCATCTCCTGATCTCTTGCGATCCAGCTAAACACTCCAATTTAGCTAAACACTCCAAGAACAGCATTCCCGATATTTCGGAGAACAACATACGCTTTCTGCCATACGCTCAGGGGCCGGAGCGTGACTGTTCCTTTTCCTGATGCGGTGAACGTGTTTCCTAACCGGTCCTGATAGGCGGCCTCAACCGTGATCTCGTTCTGCCCCTTATTCAGGTCGGACCCGCTCATGATGATCTGGTACTGCTGGGGCTGGGTTAATTCTTGAAGATCCATCGTCTGGCTTGCCCCGCCTGCCTTGAAGGTGATATGAACATTCGTCGGTGCAGAATCTGACGTCCGGTCGATAGTCACATTCACGCTGAAGCTGTCCTTGAATCCGACCTCGCCTGGAGCGATGATGTTTCCGATAGTGAGGCCTGGCTTGTCCGTGACAGAAAACTCGACCACGTGCTGCTCCTTGAGCTGATCATTGCTGATGTCGATGACAATCTCGTTGAGGCCTTTTTCTGTCGCGCCAAGCTGGAACGAGACCGTCTTCTGCTGTTGGATGCCAAGGTCGATCGTGTCGCACTGGCTCTTGATGCACACGCTCAAGCCTTTAAAGAACGTGTTGCCTTTGTTGGTTAGGGTGCACTGGATCATCGGGGATTCTTCTGCGTAGAACTCTCCCTTGTCAGCATTGCACTCCACCGTGATGGCAGTGTTGTACTCTTTCTTTTCTTCCCCTTTCATCCGGGTGATAGTTTCTTCCATCCTGTCCTTCGTGATCATGATGCCGCCCTTGATCGCCTTGAATTCCTTCTGCTGGCTCACCTCTCCGAGCGTCGAGACAGAGACAGGGAAGGTGTAGATGAAATCTTTCTCCAGCTCCGGATCGACATGGATTCTCCAGAATACTTTTTTCTCCTCGTACGGCTTGAGCAGGACATGCTGCCGGTTATTGTCGAGCACGGTCAGCTTCTCTGTCTTGGATAAGAAGACGTCCAGCGGCTGATAGAATGCCCCCTTGTTTTTTACGGTTGCCGTCACAAAATTGTACGAGCCGAAATTGACGCTGCCCTTGAACACCTCCGTATCAAGGTCAATATACGGGGACAGCTCTGTTCCGTAGTCGGCAATCTTCACGCTGCTCTCGAAGCCCTTGATGTCCAGCGTGACATCCTTGCCGCGCCAGCCGTACTTCGTCGTGATCTTTTCAGCATCAGCAGAGATCTTGGACGTGATGTGCGTCGGGTCAATGAAGCCGTACTCGCCATAGGTCACGTCATACGGTATCCAGCCATAGTCGGGAAAATACACTTCTGCCCAGCCGTGCGGACCCCACCGCTCTGAAAACAGGTCGGAATTGGTGTAGGAGATGCCGGAGACGAAGCGTGCCGGGATGCCATTCGAGCGGAGCAGGGCGATGAACAGGGAGGTAAGCTCGTCGCAGACGCCGACCTTGTTCGCCATCACCCAGCTTGCCTGCTGCGTTGCCTCTGCGGTCACTGTGCTGAGATCGTACTTGATATTGTCCGTCGTCCACAACGCTATCTTGTCCACGACGGCCATCAGGTCTGTTTCGCCGGCAGCCAGCTGCGATGCGAGATTGACGATGTCGGCGTTGACATCAATGATCTTCGCCGGCTTGGTGTACTCTTCTGCATCATCAGGGATGTCTTTTTTCTGGATCGGGAAGGCAACGCTCTTGGTGATCCTCATGGGCTTGTTAGAGATCTTGACCGTGCTTTTCATGTCTGCACGGAAGAGGCTGCTGTCGCGCGGAGTGTCCCATCGGAAAATAAGCTTGTCACCCTCTTCGGCAGGCTGGGGGGTATACTCTCTTGACAGCACTTTCTGGAGGTCATTTTCGCGGGGGTAGAACGTGATGTCTGCTGATACATAATCCAGATACGGCGCCGGGCCATTGGCTCTCTTTTCTGCTGTCGTGGCAAGGTTGACGTCCAGCACAAGATAGTCGCTGTTATAGATCCACTTGTCCGTGCTCCTGTTCGCCACGCTTGTTTCCTGCGCAATGATGGCAGGGAAAGAAAGCAACAGAATGAAAGCGAGGAAGAAAAGAAGAGCTGTTTTTTTAGCGGCGCTATTCTCCAGAGTATGAATCATCTCTCTGTTCACACATCACCTCTATTTAAGGTTTGTTATAGGCTGATTTTGGCACTTTTGCTATCACAACATTTTTAAATCCCATCGTCCCAAACTTTGTCATGGCTTCCTCTCCATTCCCATCATCTGAAAGCAGCAGCGGCGAGAACAGCTTGGGCGACAATAGCTTCTCCTCCCTCGGCATTGACATGATTTCTCTCCACAGGGACATGGCAGCGTCCCTGAAAAAGAAGCCAATGGCTATGCCAGGCCATGTTCGGGACCAGCGAGACACTATCAGGGGCCGGCTGCCGCAAGACAAAAAAAGAATAGCGCCTAAATCGGTAGTGCCCAAAGAGGGAGGTTGGATCTTTACCGGCATTCCTGGTGTTGATTCTCTGCTTGACAAAGGCATCCCCAAAGGGCTTTCTATCCTTGTCTGCGGCGGGCCGGGATCCGGCAAGACCATCTTCTGCCTTCAGACTGCTGCCTATGCCGCGTCTCACGGGGAAAAGTGCCTTTATCTTACGTTTGAAGAGTCTGAAGATCGGCTCAAGAATCACATGGATGACTTTGGCTGGGAATGGAAAGCGATGGAGAAGAAAGGCAGCCTGCTCATCAAGCGCTTCAGCCCGTTTGACATCACCCGGCAAGTGGAAGCCATGCTGGAAAAGGCGCGAGGAGAACTGCTGATCGATGTCAAGCCGCTGCTGTTTCCCGACTGGTTCGTGCCGGACAGGATTGTCGTAGATTCCCTCTCCGCGATTGCCGCCGCTTTTGTCGGAAAAGAAGAGACGTACCGCATCTACGTCGAGCAGCTGTTCAAGCTGTTTGAGGAGATCGGCGCGACGTCCTTCCTCATCTCGGAATCAACTGATGTCGTGCATCATCTGACAGCGTCCGGTGTCGAGGAATTCCTTGCCGACGGCGTTATCGTCATGTACAACTTCAAGCGCGGCAATGTCCGGGAGAACGCGCTGGAAATCCTGAAGATTCGCGGCGCGAAGTTCCAGAAGAAGATTGCTGCCATGCAGATCACCAGCGAGGATGGCATCGTCGTCTATCCGGCGCAGGAAGTATTTTCCGAAGAAGGGCAGTAACGATCAAGAGCGGTAACGATTATGGTAAGAACGTGATTATCATCATGAAACGCAATGCCAAAAAGAAAGCCGTGAAAGCTGCGGGTGATCTCCTCATCAACGGCGCCAATATCACGAAAGAGCTGGAATCCCACTTTCGGAAGGGATTGCACGACACGAGCTTCCTCCTTCACGTCCCTGTCGAGCAGTATTTTGACGTGAACATGGAAATGATCCGGCTGCTGGTCAACAAGCATAAGTACCAGTGCATCTATCTTTCCCTTCAGCGCCCGTATCGGAATCTTGCTTCCATCCTGAAAGAGCGCAGCATCAGCATCCGCCGCGTATGGTTCATTGACGGCGTGTCGCATCATGGACATGCCACTCTTCCCACAATTCCCCGATGCGCCTATCTCCGGGACGGCTTTGACATTGACGATCTCATCTGGACCGTGATGGATGTTATCAAGACTGTCAAGTCCAAGAATAAGGTGCTCTTCCTGGATTCCATCTCTGTCCTTTCCTTATACCACACTCCCAAAGATGTCAGCAGGTTTGCCGCGTTCCTCTCCAAGACGCTCAAGAAGGAGCATATCGAATGGGTCATCATCCAGGCTCCGCCATTCAGGAGAAAAGGAACCTGCATTGACCAGTTACGATCAACTGTCCACCGAGTGGTCACAGTCGCATCTCCACGGCGGAAGCTTGATAGGAAAACGTGATAAGAGCATCAATCAATATACTTCCTGTACAACACCACGCCACCATGCCACCGCAAGACTCAATAAGCAAAAACGTACAGAATCTCTTTGCAAGCCTGCCCAAGCACTGGGTCGTGCTAGTTGAAGTGGCATCAGACAACCTGCGGGCTGCCGCCCTCGCCATCCTCAAAGAGAATATTTCCGCGGGATCAACCGCTCTCGTGCTTTCCTCTTCTCAGCCCTGCACTGCCATCCGGTCAAGCCTGAGCGATGAGGGCATCGGTCCAGATAAGGCTTTCATCGTGTGCACGATCTGCGCTGCGCAGGGAAAGAAAGAACAAGACAGCAAGGCAACGATCCACCTGTCCAGCACAGCAGCCTTGACAGAAGGCTCTATAGCGCTTTCGTCAGCTTTCAAGTCGCTGCCATCAGACGCGTTCTTCCTGCTTGATTCCATCCCGAGCCTTCTCATCCACAACAGCCCGAAAGTCGTCGCCAGATTCCTCTACTGCGCCCTTACCAAGAT
>JACPCA010000021.1:9331-12091 GCA_016180035.1 Candidatus Woesearchaeota archaeon | reverse complement strand
TTCACTTCGTTCAGCCACCCAAAGGAGGAATATTCGCCGGAGCGAAGCGGAGGCTACCTACAGGTCAATGTAGTTCAATAGATGGAAGCTTAACGCCCGAAAAAGCATTTTGTTTTCCTTCCGGTTAATCAATATAGTTATACGATGAGGAAGGAAAAGAAAATGGGGGAATAAAAGAGACCATAACTGCGTTATGGCACGGCGGCGCCCCAAATCTGTGTTTTTTAGCCGAAAACCATGATTTGACGACTGACCATGAAGAAAGATTTTCTACAGAGCCTGCCAGTTCACAAATTTAATAAATATCACCAAGTTTCACCCTCTCATGGAATGCAACATCTGCGGAAAGAAGGACGTTCTTGTCCGTGCGGAGATAGAAGGCGCCATCCTGGAGGTATGCCAGGGGTGTGCAAGGTACGGCAAGATCCTCTCCAGGCCGCCAGAATTGAAGCGCTCTTCTCCTGTTCCGCAGCGCCGAGTCATCGAGCCGGAGGATGTGGAGGCTGTTTCTGCTGATGCTGGAGAAAAGATACGGAAAAAGCGGGAAAAGCTCGGCCTGACACAGGAGCAGCTTGCACGGAAGGTCGCAGAAAAAGAATCCATCGTCCAGAAGATCGAAACTGGGGCTATGGCAATCCCTATCGTCATGGCCAGGAAGTTTGAGAAGCAGCTTAGCCTCCATCTGGTCGAAGAAGCAGGGCCGGCCATGGTTTCCATGAGCAAGACACCAGGCTCGATAATGACTATTGGAGACCTGATCAAGAAAAAAGAGGGTTAAAGCATTACCCCTTAATCATCATTCTCTTTTTCTCCCTCTTCCACCCCAAACAGTTCCTGCTCCACTTCATCCTTATTCACCAATCCCTCCATCTTTTTGCCGTTCACTACAATCGTCGGCGGGGCAGTAATATTATAGATCTGCTTGATCGTAGCCAATACCGTGTCAGGGATATTGACATCAAAAGAATAGATATTCACGTCAGGATATTTTCGGTGGATCGTGTTCAGCACATATCCCTGCTGCTTGCAGGCATCGCAATCTCCTCTGTTGGAATAGAAATACAGGATGAGGCTGTAGGTGGCATTGCATTCCTGCTGTGCTTTCTTCAGCAAGAGCCAGTGGCGGATTTCTAAGAGCGAATAATACCTCTTCAGGTTGATGACATTCTCATCCTGGGAACCGAGTGTCTGTTCCATATGCGCGAGCTTGCTTCCGATCTCAAACAATTCCTGGGAAAGCTCGCTGGAATGGATATCCTGGCAGGGGTGCTCTGCCAGGAGCAGATACTGCATCTCCGAGCCGATCGTCCGGACAGTGATGTCCTGCTGCAGAGCGTCAATAGCCTCCATCTTGGCAGAGCTGATAGCGTTCCCTATCAAGATGCCGACGATAAAGATGAGCGTCGTGATGGAAAAAGCAGCAATGTACTTCGAGAGGTTGGAGGAGGCCATGGTCGTTTTCCCGCGTTACCGGATCTGCTTCCCCCATCGGACCTGTTTCCCGCATGCTTTGCAGTAGCCGGCTATCAGCCACCAGTACGCAAAAATTGCCCAGTACACGACGAGATACATCAGGTAGGCTGTCTTGATCGTGCCTGCTTCTCTAGAATATTTTTTGGCAAGGTGGATGATGACGATCCCTGTCGCTAAGCCGATGATGGCAAGGAAAAACAGGGGGTTCATGTTGAAAAAGAACAGGTCGATCTTCAGCTTGAGCCATGGCAAGATGTCAAAATTGATCGCCACAAGATTCCTGATGAAGTCTCCGGCGTCTTGTATCATTTTTATGGCAAGATAGAGGAGAAGAAGCACGGCAAGGCCGACAGAGATGAATGCGCCAGGAAGGATGAACAGCCCGAGATCGTGGTGCTTCTTGCTGAACAAGCGGCGGTAGGTAATGACATTGTTCAGGAAGCCAAGATACCATCTCCTGCGCTGAGTATTCAGCGCAGCCATGGTTGCCGGCCCTATCGTCCACACGACAGCGTCAATCGCGTTCTCTATCCTGTACTGGTTGGACTGGATGCGGAGGGCGATCTCAATGTCCTCCGTGATGTTCCCCGCATCATAGCCGCCGTACTTGTCAAAGAACTGCTTCCGGTAGATCGTGAACGGGCCAGGCGTGACATGGATGGCGTCAAAATAGGCAAACACTTTCCGGAGATAGATCCCGAGCAGGTATTCGATGGACTGGATGCGCTGAAGCATCCCCTTCGGCTGGTAAATCTTGAGGGATGGCGTGACTGCCATCACCCTTGCATCATTGAAATACCCGATTATCTTTTGGAGAGCATCTGGCTCCACCATCGAATCAGCGTCAAGCGCTCCAAAAAAAGAGCCGGTTGCATGGGCAAGCGCCGCATTTAAAGAATCTCCTTTTCCAGTATTCTCTTTGGTGATGACCTTGAACGCAATGCCTGTTCTGGCAGCTCTCACGTCTTTCTCCATCTGCTTGGCGATAAGATACGTCTTGTCGGTGCTGCCATCATCTACCACAATGATCTCCAGCTTATTTTTCGGGTAATCCAAGCGAAGCAGGGAGAGGAGGGTCTTCTTTATCGTTTTCTCTTCATTGTATGCAGGAACAGCAATGGTGACCTTGCCTATGTCGTTCGGCAGCGGGTTCTGAAGCTTCTGCTTTTTTTCAAAGAACATCAGGAAAAACAGCGTTGCAGTAAAGAGCCCGAAATAGCTCGTGCTGTACAGCAATAGTTCTCCGAGGGTGATGGCCATGGTCGTTGCAGTGTTCTATTCCTTTAC
>JACPCA010000021.1:2720-9309 GCA_016180035.1 Candidatus Woesearchaeota archaeon | reverse complement strand
TTGTTTAGTTCTGTACTACTCATCTCTCAATGACCTTCCAAAGCTCAGCTTCCTCATTGGATGCGATGTTTTTAAAGGTTTCGCTGTTTCTGAGCAGGAGCAGAAGGCCTTCTAAGGGGGAGTTCCACATCCCTCCTTCTCTCATCTCTTTTGTGACAAGCACATGGGTGATATGATACTTCCGGAGAAGCTGTTTTGCTTTTTCTAGATCTGTAGTGTTCAACAGCACATTCATATCCATCCTTTTCTGGCGCTCTTGCCGTGAGGAGAGGGAAAGGCTGTCCAGGACTGCTGTGCGCTTTCCTATTGCTTCAATAAAATACCCGTTAGATGGATGGGAGAGGATGACCGCATCAGGATCGGACGTCTCACGTATGATCTGCGCCATGCTTTCCATCGATTCCCTCGGAGGGTCATTCACCACCCTGCTCAGGAACGAGATGCTGGAAAAGATCAAGCCGCATACGATCAGGAGGAGCGTTATTTTTTGGAGGTCCTTGAATACCCATTCCGTGCGCTGGAGGCGGAGCAATCCTTTTGCAGCAAACAGGGAGAAGAAAACAGCAGTGATTATATTCACATCATGGGATACAAAGATGCTGCCTGCCAAGAGTGCGGCGGTTCCAGCATACAAGAACGCCAATTCCTTTTTTCTTGGCCATGCGCTGATGACGCCTATGATCACGAGGATCCAGAAAAAAATGCTGAACCCGACGCCAGCCCCAAGGTCCGCAACCTGCTGGACAAGCGGATTTGTTTCCTGCGGCTCCAGCACCTGAAAAAAAGGCGTTGCTGTCAGGAAGTACATGATGCCGGCGATGATGGCAAATGCGGCAAGGTATTTTTTGGCAGCAGGGTTCGATGGCTGCTGGAAAGCCAGAACGCCGAACACGGCAGCGGCAATAAGGCCGTTGAGGACGCTAAAGAGCGCAGCGAAGAGAAACGATATCAGGGAGAGAAGCATCAATGCATGATCCTGATGGGCGGGACTGGTGGCGTCTGGCGGCGCATGAGTACTGTTTGCATCATGTGCATCTTGCATCCCTTTCCCTTCGGCAGTTCCGCGAAGCAGCAGGAACGCCCCGAGAACCGTGAAGAAGAGCGCCATGGACTGCGGCGATCCGATGGCCATGGCAAGGAATGCTGGGCTGATGACGAAAAGCGTGAGCATTGCCATCTTTTCAAGAAGCGGCTCGCGCTTGAGGCTCAGCACGCGCTCCATGAAATAAAGAGACGCGATGCTCAGCAGCGCAGGAAGGATGCGTGCCAGGATCTCTTTGTCTATCATCTTTCCGCCATACCCTAAGAGGTAATGGTACGGCGTGTAATAATCCCTTCTTGATCCGGCGATGCTGGTATCATACGATGGCGCGCCATCCGCTGCTACATCTGCAAGATGAAGATGATAATACACCTGTTCTCCTGGCAGCGTCGGGTTCCCTGTTGCATATCTGCTCCCGTGGCCGGCAAGCAGAAGCACTGCTGCCAAGGCAGCGATCAGCAAGAAGTAATAATGCTCTTTTTTAGGGCTTACGGAAATGCCAAAAACTGTTTTTTCACTGCCATCTATATTCCTGCTGTTCTTTTCATTCTCTTTCTTATCAAGCGCGGCGGACTTAAGGTTCACACTCCCTGATGCTGCTCTTTTCCTTTTTTTCTGCAGTTTTCGTTTCATGGTTGCTCGTTACTTGGCTGCTTAGTCATGCCGCACGTTATTCTTGATATGTTTTTTTGTTCACTTGCCAAGGAGTGTGCATTTCACTTCGTATATCTTTACATACTTGTCATAAATCTTCTTGAAGCACTTCTTGTCGCTGGCATACGATGGCTCATGCAGGCCAAGCTTTTTTTTGGCTCGCTGTGAAAAATAGATATAATCAACATGGTACCTGTCCGTGACTGCCAGCGCGTCAGTCTCGAACCTTGCTGTCAAGAGATTCATCACATCATCATACCTCTGCCCAATCAAGGGGATTGATAAATAATTTGAGTCAATAACATTTTTTCTCTTTGCCAGCGCGGTGATGGCGTGACCCTCTTCTGGAAGCCCTGTCACGACATCGCCGTCTTCAGAATACTTTTCAAGCCATTGGAGCGCGCGGATTTCTGACGGCCGGAGGGCATTATCCACGCTATCCTGCGCGGTAAGGATGGATGGGAGGACCGATGATGCAAACAGGGCGGCGAGGAACAGGAGGACAAAGGCCCATGAATACCTGCTGATCCGCGTATTTTTGATGTAGCCAAACGTCCTGGCATACAATAAGGAAAACAAAACGGCCATGCAGATGCCGAGGCTGATAAGGCCGGTGTTCAGCTCGATCAGCTTGAGCCAGAGCAGAATAGCCGAGCAAAACGCAACGCTGATGAGAAGATACACTTTTCTGTTCTTAACATGGTGGATATGCTCAAAGACTGAATACACTCCATACGTCAGGGGGATGAAGCCGATAAGCCGGAGGGCGTCAAGAATGCTGATCCTGGAAAAATACAGGTCGAGGATTTGGGGTGGAAGATTCTGCCAGATCACCATCGGGCCATGGATCAGGAAATATTTTTTCATGACTAAAAACGTCACCCACAGCGCAGCGAAAATGGAAAAGACAGTAAGCTCCACCTCTTTCCTGCTTTGCGGGAGGTTTTCCAGCTTGAGGAACAGCAGGTACAACGGAAGGCTGAGGAGCAGCACCACGACAACACTGTTAGTCACTATCAGCGCTGTCAACGCGATGATAAACTGGAGGGCATACCCCATCTTTTTTCGTTTCCTCTGCTCATCCACCTTCAAAAAGCAGTACACGGCGTAAAAAAGAAGAGGGAACACCAGGGATGAAGCGGAGACAGAATTGACGGTGCTGCCGACATAGACCGGGATAAATCCTGAAATGAACGCAGAAAACAGCGCTGCGCGATCATCGCCAGTGATCTCCTTGGCGAGGAAGTAGGCTATCACGACAACACTTGATGCCAGGAGGTTGGGGATCAGCTTTGCAGCCAGGCCCAAGGGCAGGAACAGGTTAAAAAAAGCCAGGATCATCTGGAAAAGAGGCATGAAGAGGTATGATCGCCCGCCATAACTTAACGGGTCATTATATAACGGGAATCCGTGGCTGGTGATGTGTTCTACCTGACGAAGAGTGAAATACGCCTCATCTCCGGTGAAGGTGCTCGTCTGAAAGGCAAAATACAGCCGCACCCCCAATACCAGCACGAAAATCAGGGTAAGAAGTATGTATGTTTTCTTGACAGGGTTTCCCATTGGCTTTCTGTCGTCAAGCGCCGGCGTATATATAGTTTTAGAAAGATATATAAAGAAAATTTTTCCTCGTTCTCCCATGGCTTCTTTACCGGTCTCTACAGGCGCAGCTGTTCTTGATCTTCTTCTTCGAGGCGGGTATGAGGCAGACATCGTCACGACGATCTACGGTCCTGCAGGCTCCGGAAAGACCAATCTGTGCATCCTTGCCCTTCTTTCTGCAGTCAAGGCAGGCAAGAAGGCTGTGCTGGTGGATACGGAAGGCGGGTTCTCTCTCATCAGGGTAGAACAGCTCTATCCGTCGTATAAAGACGTGCTGGACCGTATCCTTCTGTTTTCTCCCACCACTTTCGAAGAGCAGCGCAAAGCCTTTGCTTCCCTTCGGGAACTTGCTGCTTCCCCCGCGAATGTCGCTTCCATCGGGATCATCATCATTGACAGCGTGTCCATGCTCTACCGGCTGGAAGTTGGAAAGACTGATGACATCTACGCCACGAACAGGGAACTCGCGGAGCAGGTGTCTATGCTGACAGAGATTGCGCGAAAGAACAGCATTCCCATCCTTCTCACCAATCAAGTGTACAGCAGCTTTGACGAGAAGGACAAGGTCAACATGGTCGGAGGGGATATTCTGAAGTACAGCAGCAAATGCCTGCTTGAGCTGCAGAAGGCGCACCAGACCAAGCGGCGGATTATATTACGAAAACACCGCAGCTTGCCAGAAGGGCTGGAAGCCTTCTTTGAGATCAAGAATGAAGGGATCGTGGAAGTGGAGTTTTGAGGGGCGTCGGCACCCTAAAAAGAGAAAAGTTTATAAATAAGCATACTTTTTATGTAAAAATAATAATTTTAGCAGGGTTAAAATGTATATAAAACGAAATTTAGAACTGGAAATCCGAAAACACCTATCTGGAAAAGAGATTTTAGCAGTCTTAGGGCCTCGGCAATGCGGTAAAACAACGATGCTGCGGCAATTGTTTCAAGAGTTGTCCAAAGCAATTTTTCTTGACTTCGAAGATCAGGAGATGCTTGAACTATTTACCAGAGATATCAAGTCTTTTGCAAAGCTCTATGCAGAGCCTTACCAGTACCTGTTTATTGATGAATTTCAATACGCCCCTGAAGGAGGGAAACAACTCAAATACCTTTATGATCATACACGCATTAAAATTATCATTTCCGGATCGTCGGTGAGCGGACTTTCTATCCATGGCTTACAATACCTTGTGGGGAGAGTATTCCTGTTTCATCTTTACCCCTTTACATTTGAAGAATACCTTCTCGCCAAAGATGCGCCACTCTGTTCTTTTCTTGCTGAAAAAAAAATATCCCCCCCTATCATTTCCAGAATCCTGCCTCATGTCCAACAGTTCTGCCTTTATGGTGGCTACCCAAGGGTTGTTTTAGCGGAAAGCCAGGAAGAAAAAGAGACTGTTCTACGAAACTTGTACAACACGTATATTCTCAAAGAAGTCAAGGAAATTCTCCAGCTTCCAGGAGACCATAAATTTAGAAAACTCCTTCAAGTGATAGCGCTTCAGGAAGGAAATATGGTGAACTGCCAAGAGCTATGCCAAATAACCGAGTTTAAGTATTCTGAACTGAAGAACTACCTGAACATCCTGGAAAAAACATTTGTTACTATTTCATGCCTCCCTTACTTTACCAACAAGCGAACAGAACTAGTAAAATCCCCCAAGATTTATTTTCTGGATTCTGGTTTTCGCAATGTGCTCCTGAAAAACTTTCAGGAGTTGTCAAAAAGGGTGGATAAAGGGGCATTGTACGAAGCATTTGTTGCTGCTGAATTGGCTAAAGCAGGGTTGTCAGTGAAATATTGGAGAAGCAAGTCAGGCGCCGAGGTTGATTTTGTTGTCGAACAAGCAGGGAAACTATTTGCGCTGGAAGTCAAATCAGGCATTCCCAGAACGCGATCACTTCAGCATTTTCTAGAAAAATACCCGGCTCAAGGCTATGTCTTGGGAGAGCATCCGGGCACGAAGCCATTATTTCAAGTTATCAGCATTGTTAAGGGATGAGGCATTTTTTTGGAAGAAATACGTGGTGGAGAACTGTTGCCGCAAGCGTTGGGATGATGCCAGTTTTATGTGCCTCACTGCTCCGTGAAATCCTCAATCGTTTCCTTGAATTCTCCGCTCTCGCCGCGTGCTTTCAGGTACTCTTTGGCGAGGATCCAGAAGAACAGGCCGAGGGATTTCTTTCCCTTGTTGTTGCATGGCACGACCAGATCAAGGCTATTTGCCTGGTTGTTCGTGTCGTTCAGCCCGATGATAGGGATGCCTGCCTTGGTAGCGTCATGGACAGCGTTCCTGTCCGGCCAGGCGTCGGTGACAAGCAGGAGCTTGGGCTGGATGAACGTCTTTAAGGCGAGATTGGTCAGGATGCCGGGAGGATAACGGCCAGGGATGACCTTGATGCCGGTGACTTTTCCGAACACGCGCACGGGCTTCCATCCGTTTTCGCGCCTGCTGATGACAAGGACGTCTTCTGGCTGGTATTGGGCGAGGAAGGTGGCGCACACGCGCAGCCGTTCATCAATGCGCTGCAGGTTCAGGACGAACAATCCATCCGGCCGCGCTTTGTAGATGAATGCTTCCATATATTTTGTCTTGAATTTCGTGCCGATATGGATGCCGGACTTGAGATAGGTTTCGATCGGGACGAGCAAGGAGTCATCGTTCGCCTTGTGTTCTCTCTTTTCTTCTGGGAGTTCCAGATCAGTAGGTTCTTCTTCGATGGCAGCTTGTTCCGGTGAACTATTTTTTTTCATAGGTATCTGTTCTCCTTGATAGTTTATAACATTAATCATAACGCTTGAATGATAATAACACTTGAATGGCGGTAGAAGTTGGCTTCCCGCCGCTATTATCGCCCGCGTTGGATGGTTAACGATCCCAGCATGGCTGGCCATCTCGTTACCAAGGCTTTTAAGAGAAGAAATGACAAGGGGTATATAAAGTTATGGTGGGTGTGAATGGCATATCCACTACTTCATCACTACCCATACGAAAACCCCTCAGGGTCGGTATCCTCACCGCTGTCCATCTTCTGTTCAAGCCCGTCAGATTCCAGCATCCTGCTGTCATCACTAAACCTGACAGGAAATGTCCTTCTCACCATCGGCGAGGGGAATGTTAGCGCAGCAAAATGAAGATGAGGCACTGGGCCAATCCAGCCGGACAGGCCTGTTCTGGCTAATTCATGGCCTTGTCCGATATGATCCCCTTCTCTGACGGTTATGCTGTTTGCTGCAAGGTGAGAATACACCGTGTGCGAGCCATCTGCATGCTGAAGATACACGACATTTGGGAT
>JACPCA010000021.1:0-2695 GCA_016180035.1 Candidatus Woesearchaeota archaeon | reverse complement strand
TCCACGGCTTCCATCTGGCAGGAAGGTGTAAAACGCCATGTGGCTGTACGGCCCGTTATAGCCCTGAAAAATCTTGACCGGGCGATGGCTAAACGGGTGGATGTACCCTGCCCGCTCACGCGGTGTTTCATGAAGCTGGACTCGCTCAAAAGCTGGCATATTTGGGAGAAATAAGCGGATGGTTAAATACCTTTTTAATTTTTAAACAGGAACTCTACTCAACTCTACTCCTGACGCATATCACTTCCTCGTACACTGGCCCGCTGGGGTGGAGCGTTGACTTGTAGAGAACTATCCTGTCCACGCGAAAGGTTTTCTTTTCAATACTCACGTCTTTTATTCGCTTAGCCTGATTAGTGTCGTTTACTGCAATCCTCGCCAGCGTCAAGTGCGGTACAAATCGTTCTTCTTTTGGAAATATCCCTGCAAGCAGGGCATCCACCTGCTGCTGTAATTCTATGACAGGTTGCTGCGGCTCAACCCCTGCCCACACCACCCGCATCTTTCTCTCATCTGGAAAAAATCCGACGCCATCGAGAGAAAGGCTGATGGCCTTGGACACGGCAAGGCGCTGCATAATTTCATCAACGGTATCTTCCTTCACCCAGCCAAGGAATTTCAGCGTGAGATGGGCAGCATGGACAGGACGGATGCCTTTTCCTTTTATGCTGTCTGCTAATGAGAGAAGATGCGATTCAATCGGTGCTGGCAGAGGTATTGCTATAAATAGCCGAATCATGAAAAAGAAAAAAGAAAGAAAATATATAAACTTGTTGGAGCGTTTATTCGTCGCCGAAATCTTCGCTATCTTCTGTCGCAGCAGCTTCTCCTTCAGGAGCTTCTTCACTGTATTCGTCTCCTTGAGGCTGCTCCTTCTTGGAAGGTGCAGAACCTGCAGCGCCTACTTTTTCGGCAAATCCGACCTTTCTCAGAACCTTTGTAACTTTGATTCTGATCCGTTCGCCTTCTTTGACGCCTGGAACGAACAGGACAAACCCGTTCTTCTTGGCAATTCCGTCTCCTTTGGCACCAACTGCTTCGATGGTGACATCTAACTCGTCCCCTACCTGAACTGGGACGCTTGGTCCTCTTTGGCTGTATCCGCCATACTCTTCATTTCTCATCTTCGATTCACCTATTCATTCATGTACTTTTCCGTACTGCATGCTATCTACGCACCTGCGTATACCGCGTGGAATGAAGAAGTCATTTATAAAGTTGTTGGATAAAAAGACCCAAAAAAGGAAAAAAGAAAGAAAAAAAGGAGTTGGACCTTGCCTCCTTTGCTTTCATTTTTTACTTGACGTCCCTCAGGCCGCCAGTCTCCACGAAGAAGTTGCATTCTCCTTCCTGAAGGTGGGGGCTGTCCACCAGCTTGGCTACCCGGGATCCTTTCTTGCCTTTCCGGAGATAGATCCGGAACGTCGAGGCGTGGCCGACGATGTGGCCGCCGATGGCCTGGGTTGGGTCGCCAAAGAAGGTGTCTGGCTTGGCCATGACCTGATTGGTGACATAGACGCACAGGTTGCAGCTGTCGGCAAGCTTGAGCAGGGTATGCATGTGCTTGTTCAGCTTCTGCTGCCGGTCTGCCAGCGTCCCGCGCCCGATGAATTCTGCACGGAAGTGGGCTGTCAGGGAGTCCACGACAATCAGCTTGACGTTGAGGTTCTGCTTTTGGATAAGGTCTTCAACCTTTTCTGCCAGCAGCATCTGATGGTCGGAATTATAAGCTCGGCCGACCCGGATATTGCTGAGAGTTTTTTCCGGATCAAGCCCTGCTGCTTCAGCCAGCTGCTTGATTCGTTCCGGGCGGAAGGTGTTTTCCGTGTCGATGTACACCGTCACGGCAGTAGGATCCTGCTTTTGGGCAGTGACCGCAAGCAGGTGGCCGATCTGGGTCTTTCCGCTGCCGAATTCGCCATAGCATTCCGTGATAGAACCAGTCTCAAACCCGCCGCCCATCAGCGTGTCGAAGCATTCAGAGCCGGTACTAAGCTTGATCACGCGCTCGCGCTTCTTGAGCAGGTCGTCTCCTGTCTGGAAGCCCATGTCAAGATTGTTTCTGGCGCTGTTGATGATCTTGCGGGCGACAGCTTCGCTGAGGCCGACGCTTTCAACCAGCTCTCCGGGCGAGGCGACGGCAAGGCTCATCAGGTCGTGATAGCCTGCCTCCCGGAACTTTTCTGCCGTGGACGCGCCGACGCCAGGAAGGTTTTCAAGCCCTGCCTTTTTGATGCCATCGGCAGGTATCTTGATCTCGATCATGTCCTCTTCTTTAGCCATATCCATCTCCTCTTCAACCGCTTCTTGGGCGAATTCTTCTCGTTGTCTCATCAGGTATCATCTCCGTTTTTGTTTTTACCTATATATAATTTGGTATTTTGTGGCTTGACAGTTCAAAAGAAAAAATAAAAAAGGTTAGGCGCTACGCAGCAATGCCTTCCTCCTGCCCTTCATTGTCATTCTTGAGGACAAGATACTCATAGGCCTTGCCAAGCACAACTTGGGCGCGGGGAATGTCGTTGAGGCGCAGCGAGCTGGTGCTCTGCCAGTTGCCATCCTTGTCCTTGTAGCTTCGCTCAAAGGACACGGTGCGGTACTCATTGATAACACCATCCTTCGGTTGCCCGGTATTTTTCCATATGCTGGCGCAGATCGGCCCAGCCCTAAATTTCGCTTCTGGTCTTGTAGTCAT
>JACPCA010000009.1 GCA_016180035.1 Candidatus Woesearchaeota archaeon | reverse complement strand
TCTATGCGTCGTTCCACCATAAGCGTGACAATGGCAAGCGGATGTTTTGTGCCATGCTTTATCAGTACTAGTCACAGGTCTCTTCTGGTATTCTATCGCCAAAAAAAAGATGTAATACCTCCTGCAAACACGGAAAGGTGAATCAGGGGTGGAGAAGGAAACAATATATACTTTCTGCAATAACTATAATAACTGGTAATAACGTTATAACTTTCCAAAAAGTTTAAATATAACGCTTTCTTTCTTCCCCTTATGCGCCGCAAAGTATCAAAGATAGGATCCTCGACCCTTATGGTTAGCTTGCCGAGCAAATGGTGCAAGGCGAATCAGGTTAAGAAGGGGGATGAGGTGGAGGTTGCTGTCCAAGACAATGCTCTCTCTATTTCCACAAAAGAACAGCCAATCAAGCTGTCAAGAGCAACTATAGACATCAGCAAGCTGTCCATAAACATCACCAAGCGCCTTCTCTTCGTTTACCACAAGGCTGGCTATGATGAAATAGAAATCTTTTTTACTGATGCCAAACAGCTCCGGCCTGTTCTTAACAAGATTCAAACAATGCTCGTTGGTTATGAAGTTATTGAGCAAAGCAGCAGGCGATGCCTTATCAAGTATCTTACGGGCGACGGGTCGCCAGACAAAGAAAATGTTATCCGCCGCCTTTTTCTGGTGCTTCTTTCCTTTGCTGAAGAATGCCAGAAAGCAATAACAGAGAGAAGAATAAAGGACATTGAAGAACTGTTTATCCTCGAAGACACCATCAACCGGCTTAGCAATCTCATCGAGAGACTGATCAATAAAGAGAGCAACAAGACAAACAAGTCAATTTTTTTATATCTTATTATCTGGGTTTTGGAAAGCATGGGGGATGATTATAGGGATCTCTGCAAACAGTTCATCATAAGAAAAAAAATTGGAAAATGGAATCCTGCCCTTGAAGAATTATTCAGAAAAGTCAACAGCCTTCTCCGCTCGTATTATGAATGTTATTATCAGTTCTCTCTGGAGCAGATAGATTCCATAGCAGCAAAACAGCACGCCTTATCAAAAGAACTTGAAGAGTACCAGCCTAAAACAGATGAAGAGCGCATTCTCCTTATCCATCTTATAAAGATTAATGGCAGAGTCGAGAACCTTCTTGGCTCGACGATAGGATTATACATCTAATGTTTACCTGGTTACACGAACAACCGTGGAGCAAAAGTTGGAGGTTCCTTGTCCATACCAAAATTTGTCGGCCAAACATTGATGACATCATTCCGGCACTTTCTGTCAATAATAACTAAACGAAAAGATGACGAATCAATACTGTCTTCTTCTACTTTTGCCTGAAATTCCAAGAATCTCGGATCAAAAAAATCAAGATAAAATGTTTTATTCTGTCTATGATATGTCAATGGAAAACCATCTTGTTCTACCTGGATGTGTACGGTCAGAAGATGAGGTTGTACAGTAGGAGGACGATGTTCTGCAGGCATGACATAAACAACACCAATGTCTCGTTCTCCATATGACCTCAAGTCTTCCATAAGCCCTTGGATGGCATCTCTTAGCAGCATTTCGCGATCTTCATGATCCATGCTATGCATATAACGTGGTCTTGGAGAGACTATCTCAGGATATTGCCAGTTTACGAAGCGATTTGATAAGTCACGATAACGGCGAAATCGTACTGCTGGCCTATAAGAAAAGCTTCGCTCTATTATGTCACCTCCATCTCTTGTATCAAACTTCACCAGTCCACCGCCAGCAAGCTTTGTTGAGCCGTCAAGAAGATCGACAATCCTCTCCAGCGCCCCTGTTCTCTTCTCCGGCTCCATCTGGAGGCACAGGCCTGCAATGGCTCTTGCATAGGGATGGATCTGCTCCAGCTCTGCAAGCACCGCCTCTCTTCTGGATGGAAAGGCTTGGATCATACTGTCTAATAGCCCGTTTTGCCTGTCATAATCCTTTGTGTTCGCTTTAGCGCGCTTCTCGTCAACGTGGAACAGGTCTCTGCCGGTGAACATCCAGTACGCCATCGCCCCAACAGTCCAGATGTTCGCTTCTGGCGTGAATAGGTCAGACGGCCAGCCAACCCCTCGTTCTTTCATTAACTGTTCTGTTGGCTTGGCAAGCTCTGGTGGCATAAGCCGGCGCGGATAGAAATACTGAGGACGTCCAGAACTGAATAAGGACAAGCAACCAAAATCGGTAAGTACGCAATCATCATCGGACATGATGCCAATATTTTTTGGTGAGAGGTCCTTGTGGACAACTCCTTGTTTATGGCACTCCGAGAGCCCTCTAACAATGTCAAGAAGGTATTTTAATCCCTTGTTTGTATCCACTGGCCCTTCCTGAAACCTGATATCAAGCCGTTTTTCGTAAGGAAGCGTCTCAAAAAAATAAGCATCTTTGCCGTACTGGTCTTTCCCGCGTTTGGGCGGAGAAAAAGCAAGAACATTCGGATGTCGGATATGCTGGAGCTTAGCGCCGGAAAATTCAACCTGAAAAATGCGCTGCACCAGCTCGTCATCACTCAGGCCGGGCTTTACTTTTTGATGGTACCGCTTCCAGTTCTCTGTCGGCTGCATCATCAGCAGAACTCGAATATCGCCAGAATGCTTGTTCCTTGCAAGATACGCTATTTTTGCTGCGCCATCTCCAAGCCGCGCGAGAATATCATAGTCGTTGTACTCAGTTTTACAACATTCTACTGCCTCTCCACCACTCTTCACTGCACCGTAGTCGAGAATGGCATCCAGCCGTTGCCGATTAATCATCCCATAACGAGACAAAATCATCCCATTACGATTCGGCTCACCCTCAAACATCCCACCATAAACGCCAGTGCCTTCTTTTAATTCGACAAGTGTAGCTCTCCAGCTTTTGCGCTCATCAATCTCTTTCGGATCTGTTATTTTTTGTATTCCCTCATCTACCATTCGTATCTCTTGGTCAACAAGAAAATCAAGAACTTCGTTTTTCAACCGCTTTTTTCTATCTCCTGCCAGCTGTTCCAGTGATGCCATACCATCGAGAAGAAAGCGATATTTATAAGCCTTCGGCATGGAATGGTTAGGATCTTAGAACAAGCTTCGAAGCTTACTCCTTGTCTTTTATCACCTGCTTCTTGCCACGACCTGCCACTGCACGCCGTTGTATCTGCCCTTCTCAATGACGTGCAGCACGTCGTGCTTGTCCACATCAGGGCAGACGTGGTTGGGGACAGCATAGACAAAATCGCCGGGACGGAGTCTTGGCGCCCGTCTGAAGGATTCTGTTAGGACATCATAGACAGTATGCTCCTCACTGTCAAACGCAAACTCCAATCCGGTTACACTTATCTCCATCAACGGTCCTTTGTCCTTGCCAACTCGCTTATGGCCGATGTCAAGAGTTGTCCTGGCGCCGTGAACATTCACGACGCGGGATAGGTGCATGGCGGCGTAGGTGAAAAGCCTGCTGGTGCTGGCTGGTGGAAAGACGCGCCCGCCAGAATTGGACGACGCATCCCACAACACCCATATTCCCGGGCTGACAGAATGCACAGGAGCGTATGCGCTAGTAGAGAAAATCTCGTGCATAGATCTAAACGTCGGGCTTCCGGAGGTCACAATTTCCTCTAACGGAATGCCCTTCTTTTCAAACTCGCGAGCAACATGTTCAACAGTGCCATAATCATACTTTGCCATGGATCTTTCTTCGTCAAGGGTGACCGGATGACGGTGCCCTTCATAGGCATGAATGCCGCACACGCGAAGAGAGGGATACTGGCTGGAAATAATAACAGCAGCATGAGCTGCCTCTGCAGCAGGAATGCCAGTCCTGCCCATCATGTCAAGGTCGATAAGGACATCAAGCCGTAACCCTTCAAGGCCTGTTGCCTTTACTGCTTTGTCAAGGGCAGCAGCATTCTCCAATCCAGACAATTGGAACACCATTCGTGGAAGCGGAAGTGGAGACTGGTGAAGAGAAGCGTAATACTCAACTGCTTGTCTTGCCTGATGGCCAAGAAGAGGATACGCAATCATGACATCCTTAGCGCCGCATTCCACCGCCAGGCGAGCTTCATCGAGGGTTGCAACCTTTAATTTTTCTATGCCGGCAGCGAGAAGCATGGAAACGATTTCTGATGTCTTTACGGTCTTGATATGCGGGCGAAGCCGGGAGAACGAGCCGCCAAGAAGCGCTTTCATCCGCCGGATATTCTCCTCAATCTTCTCTGGATAGGCCAGCAGCGCAGGAGTGATGATGTCCTCCGGATTGGCAATAGCGTATTCTTCCTTGTCAAAACTGCAATACGTTTCAATCATGAACGTGGGGAAGAAGCAGGTTAATATAAATTTTACCGCTACATTTATATACAACCAATGCCATAATCCTATCATGGCAGGCATCGGATTATTCAACGTCTTCGCATTGCAGCTCGTCTTGGCAGTCATCAATCTTTTTCTTGCTATTATTCTGGTAGCAAAGCATGAGACCGTCAAGACGACACGGGTGACGATCGGGGTGATTGTGCTGCTGACCTCTCTCACCACGCTGATCTTTACTGTCTTGTACCTCGTCCTTCTCACAACTCCTGGCATTTCAGCAGCCACCTTGTGATAACGGTAGACATGAAAGACGACAATGTAGAGCTGGTCCGTGAAAAGTTTCTTGAAAAGCACGACAAGGAAGACTTGAAGCATCATTATGACGATGCTGCCGACCATCGGCAGCGGTTCCTGGACTTCTTCCGGCGCAAGAAAAAGGCAGCGGAAGAAAAACAACAGGAACAAGAAGAAGCAGAACAGGGAATCCAAGAGAAAGAAGCTGCCCTGGCAGCTTACCCTGCGCCAGAAGATATCCCCTTAGAATCCATGGCACGATCGTCTGCAAAGCAGATACCGGTGCCGAAACAGGAACGCCGCAGGATAGATAAGGCAGCTATCAAGGAGATGGCACGGCGGTTCGAGCATCCAGAGGAAGCGATGGAACGAAAAAAAGCAGCAGGCAGCGGGAAAAAACCATTGCGGAAAGGCAGCGGCGCTGGCATGGCGCAGAGAACAACTGCATCGCGCCATTACGTCCATCCAGAAAGGATTCCTCTCCGGAAGCATCTTCAGAAAGCTGGCCAGCGGCTTGAGCGCAGGATCACCCAAGAGGCCAGTGCGCGGCAAGCCCTCCCAGCGCCACACCAGGGGCATCACGAGGCTCGCCCAAGTTCCTCCGGTAGGCCAGAAGAAAAACAACCCTCGCCGAAGCTTTCACTTTCAAAACTCTCCCCTGTTGATGTGACAAGCGATGTCTATCTGCAAAAATTGCGCCGGCAGAGGATGGCAGAGCAGAAGGCGGCAGCAGCCCAGCGTGCTGCTCCATCTGGTGTACGGCAGGCGGTGCAGCAGGCTCCACCGCAAAAAAAAGAGCGCGTCCCCTTCATCAAGATCGAGCACGTCAGCCAGCAGGAGAAGAAAGAAGAGGCGCTGAAAGAAAAAAAGCCGAAGGAAGAACCGCCCAACGGCGTGCAGCGGGCATCGGTGAGCGCCATGAATATCAATCACCCCATCCGCACCGGCATGAAGATCGGGCTTGGGATCTTCTTCCTCTTTGCCATCCTGTTTACGGCGCTATTTGCTGTTTGGTATTTCTTTGTGCAGTGAGGAAGAAAAGCAAATGAAAATCAAAGGCAAATGAAAATTAAAAAATGAGAAGCAGGAAGATAACCTAAAAGGCTCTCTTCTTCGGCTTCTTTGGCCTATTGTGCCTCTTTTCCAGCCTTCGCTGCTCAGAGATGCTGTGCCAGTCTGTCCTCCAGACCGGCCGCCAGTGGTCAATCTTGCCGTCATTCTCCTTCTTGTACTCTTCAGCCCCTTCTGAAGGCGTAAGCTGCATGATACTCTTGACTCGTTCCTCGACCTTTGCCTTGGAGGGGAATTTCTTGATCTTTTTTGCTTTTTCTTTCTTTTTTCCCATAAGCATCACCCTGTTGGAAGGAAAAAGAAAGCAAGGGTTTAAATAATTATTGGCTGACAAGCCCCAAATGGACATATCCAGCTTGAAGGAGGCGATTCCTGAAGCGTTATACACTGTTCTTCTCCAGCAGAAGCATCAGGAGCTGCGGCCCTGCCAGGAGAAAGCGCTGGGAAAGGGGCTGCTGGCTGGGAAAAATCTTCTGGTCTGCACCCCCACCGGTTCCGGAAAGACACTGGTGGCAGAGCTTGCCTGCACGAATGCCATCCTCACTCGCCGCGGCAAGGCAGTCTATATCGCCCCCCTCAAATCGCTGGCGTCAGAGAAATACAAGCAGATGACCTCCCGATACGGGCAGCTGATGAGAGTTGCGCTGTCCATCGGCGACATGGACGCGTCAGACCCGTATCTGGCAGAGTATGGCTTCATTATCACGACGTCTGAAAAGCTGGATTCCCTTATCCGGCATGGCACGCCATGGCTTAAGGAAGTTGCTGTCGTCATCATCGATGAGATTCACCTGCTGAACGATCCTGGCCGCGGGCCGACCCTGGAGATCCTGATCACCATCCTCCGCAAGATCCTGAAGGATGTTCAGCTCATCGGACTGAGCGCGACCATCGGAAACCCCAAAGAATTGGCGGCGTGGCTTGGCGCCGAGCTCATCATCGACCACTGGCGGCCCGTGGAGCTGAAGAAAGGGATCTATTTTGACGGCGAGCTTGTCTTTGATGAGTCTCACCGATCGTCTGAGCCTGTCTCAGAATCAGTGAGACAAGACCGAGACAAAAAGCATAAGATTTAAATAGAAGATGAGACTTATTACCATCTCCAGAAACGCAACTTTGGGGGATAGTTTATGATTGATGAACAAGCAGTGCGGGAAGGCTTTCGCCTTGCCAAGCAGGACATCCAGGCAGGCACTCAACGCCTTGAAGATCTCCAGCACCAGGTCATTTCTCTTCAGAACCAGCTGCACGCGCTCCAGGAAAAGCTCGGCTCCACGCCCGCAGATCAGCCAGCAGCCATGCCAAGCTCATCCAGCATGAAAGATATGCTCCGCGACATCATGGCTGACATGAACAGCCAGGCACGGGCGCGCAGGGCGGCAGCAGCAATCGACTTCAACAAGAAAGACACGGTCAAGGCCAGGATCATCGAGGCGATGAAGGACACGCCCATCCTGCTTCCGCGGCTCAAGGAACTCATCGTCGATGAGCAGGGACATTGTTCTAAGGCATCATTCTACCGATACATGGACGAGCTTAAGCAAGACGGCAAAGTGATCATCGAAGAGGCCAGCAATGGCGCGCTGGCGAGGCTGAATAAGATACAGGTTGTGGAGTGATTTCAGCTGTGCCAAATTGATTGATGCAAAATAAGGTATGTCATTTTTCACTATCTTTCTTCACTATCTTTCACCAACGCCCCTGCCACGACTAATGGAAACACCATCGTCGCATCTCCTGCAACTTTCGCGCTGAGGGCGTTAGGCTTGATCTTCCCCCATGACACTGCCTCATCCGGCTTTGCGCCAGAATCACTCCCGTCAAACTCCTGCCCCGAATTGATATAGACAGCATAGTCGCATCCTTCCCGGAAGATCTGGGCGTTGAGCGTGAAATGCTTGGCTATCCCGCCGCCGAGGATGATGCAGCCGGTCTTTTCTGCATTCATGGTGATGCCAACGATCTTCTGCATGTCCTGCGTCACGTCCAGCAGGAAGGCTGGCTGGCGATTCTTGAAGAAGTACAGCAGGTCGCCCAGCGATCCGTCAGTGATGCCAGGGCAGAAGACAGGGATGCTGTTCCTGGCAGCCCAGTACAGGTAGGAATCCGGATTATTGACGGCCTTGCCAAGCTCTTGGATCATCGTGTTGGATGTCCAGATGATGCCATCTTTCTGCTGCTTTGCGAACAAGCTGTCAAAAAAGGGGTTCATAAATTTTTCGAAGTACAGATAGCGGTCATTGGGGACGAAGATGTTGCCCGTCCTATTAACGCCTTCATCAAGCAGCATCTCTCCTTTTGCAGAAAAGTCGCCGATCACGAACGGCTTGAGGCATTTGATGATATCCTCTTCTATGCCGCCGGCTGTCGTGACGAGCACATCCACCATCTTATGCTTCACCAGATAGGTGATGATGTCGCGGATGCCAGACGTCACCATGTTGGACGTGAATGATAAGAATATGGTTGCTTTCTCGCGCCGCATGGCCTTGACGATCTCGATAGCTTTGCCTAATTCTGTCGCCTGGAAGCCGGTGGTGGAGTATGCGTTCAGGAATCCGCTGATGTCAAAAGGCTTTTCAAAGTCGTAACCTTTGATTTTGGGAAAGGAGTCTAGCGTCGTGATGTTCTTCACGCTGTTCTCTTTGTACTGATGATGGTGTTGGATATTTGCTGGTTTCATGAGGGTCACCTTGGTTGGTATGATGAATATACTCCGTGTGAGTAAAAAGTAATGCTCGATAAAGTTGACTGAAGAAAGCAGAGAAGAATTCAAGAGCCTTGCTGGCGGATGGAATCGGATGATGCAGCCGGTGTTTTGATAGCCATGAAGAACAAAAGAGAGGGCTTGTTTAAATAGGTTTGCGGCTCTGTCCTAAATCTCAATTAAAGGTGGTGCTACAACAGGAAATTTTGGATTTCCTTAGTTGCGCTCGCTTCGCTCGGCAACTGCCCAGCGCCGTGCCCGATATCCTAAACAGATGCCCGGATACTTGGGATACGAGCAATTGGCACGAGCGAACAGAGCGCAGTAGCACCACCTTTAACAAGGAGGCACTGCCGCGCTCCGTTCGCATAAGTACTCGGCGTAATCGCAACGAGTCTTCAGGTATCGCACGATACCTGAAAACTGCGCTCGGCGGCAGTGCCTCCGAAAAAGATTTAGGACAGAGCTTAGGTTTGCGAAACATTTAAATAGGTATACAGAATATTGTTATTGTATACATGGAGGTTCCCATGACAGAAAGCATTAGCGCCCGCGTCCCAGAGGCAGTCGGGCGGGACATTGATTTTTTTACAAAGCAGGAGCATACTGATAGGTCTACCTTCGTCAGAAAACTTCTCACCGAAGCGATTGCAGAAAAAAAAGTGGATTACGCCTTAAAAAAATATCAAGAAAAAGAAATCACTATAGGAAAGGCTGCTGAAATGGCCCGGATCCCGCTGCGAAAAATGATCCAGATCGCGGCAGACAAGGGCATACCATTTCAATATTCTGCCAAGGATTTAGAAAAAGACATTAAGGCTGCAACATTATGATTGCAAATTCAACTCCGTTGATTTATCTTGGAAAGATTGGAAAGCTTCATCTGCTCAAAGATTTATTTGGCACGATCATTATCTCGGAGGAAGTGAAAAAAGAGGTTGTTGATCAAGGAAAAGCCTTACATGAGCCTGATGCCCCAATTGTGGAACGTGCCATCAACGAAGGCTGGATTATCGTTCAGCCAACAAAGATTCTTGATACGGTAAAGGATGTTGGGATCGATAAAGGAGAGATGGAAGCGATCTCCTTAGCTGTTACCGCAAAAGACGATATCCTTCTTGACCAAACGCATGCCAGAGTAGCAGCAGAGCTTGTCGGGTTGGAGCCGCATGGGACGCTCTTTGTCCTCCTCAAAGCATTGGCAGCACAACGCATTGGTTATGATGAGTACATCTCACTTTTAGAGAATCTTATCACCGCAGGGTTTAGGATGAGCGATGAGATATATCTCAAAGCCATCAGCGCAGGAAAAAAATATGAGCAGAAAAGAGAATAAAAAAGAAAAAGTGCCTTCCCTACAACGCTCTCGACGAGAATAACGAGAGAATTTTGACCTCAATGGTACTATGGGTATACTGTGAATTACGGCTGATACCTTTGCGTGAGTTCTCTTACCCTATCTTCCTATGTAAACCAATAGCCAGTGTCTCCTCAAGTGTTGGTGCAACAACAAGCTCACTGGTTGACCTTTCATTTTTTGGCTCGCTGCGTTCGCCTTCGACATCCACCACGACGAAGCACCGATCATGGTAGATGCCTTTGCCGCCATTGAGGCCATGACTATGAATGTCAAGATACGCCAGGCGCCCCTTAGCTTTTGCATCAAAACCAACTTCATTGATTCTGTGATAGCTACCTATTGTGCTATAGCCCCCACCATCTTCCCCTCTGCCAAAGAGCATTTTAGCCAATGCTTCTCTGCCCTCAGGAGAGCCTGTAATCATCAGAACTCTGTCATCTTGCATGAATGTGTCATAATTCAATTGGCCTCTGCCATTAATCTTTGGACGGTCCTTATCTACTTTCACAAAGATGGTGTAAGGCGTTCCCAGTGCAGGAACATTGCCTTTCTTAGCGTCTTCAAGATGTACTCGGACAACAGTCTCGTTATTGTAACTGCCTTTTCCAACAGCAACCCACTCTTCATCAGAAATAAGCATGAAATCGTGGTCTCCTGCTTTGAAGAAAAACCGTTTTTCAAGCCCCGCGGTAGTTGCTAAAGAGCCAACAGAATGCCATGTTTCATAAGAACGATCTCCTTTTCGCTGACCATGATATTCTCCAGTGATTGTGTCAACCCAAAATGGCCTGATTGCTTCACGAACCTCAGGATGATTGGTCATAGCTTGTATTGCCATTGGCATGTCAGCCACTGTTAAATCGTGTTCTAGTGCCAGTTTATCAGCTTCTTTTCTTGCGTTTATGTATCCTGTCCGGCTTGTAACAGCTGCCAGTACAGATGAGTTTAATTGTACGAGTTGTGACATTTTTTAACCCCCATGAGTATTATTAAACCGGTCAAAGCCGTATTTAAAGCTTTTCGTTAGTTTGCCACTTCTGAGTAATATGCTAAGTACGAGTTGATTTCTTAAAGGATTATTATCCCCCAAGCCACGAATACCTTTCTTGTTTTTGATGGTATACAATTCAGCTGCCTTTTCCTTGCCGCCTGGCATTGCCAATATCCGTTGAAGCGCCTCTTCCTGCTTCTGAAAGATGGCATTGATGAATTCTGTGTGAATTTTCTTCCATTCAGTTGGATGCTCTCGTACAAACTTCGCCCAGCGCTCGACCTGTTCAAGATGAGACTGCTGATCTTCTGGTTGCCGTGTCATAGTCGATATTTGCGGACAAGTTTTTTTGCTGTTTGGACAGGATTATGTGTTTCTTTGAAATAGTGACCATACTCACAATTTATTATACACCTTCTTCAGCATCACCGCATCCTTTTCCATGATCGGGCTTTCACACACCACAACGCCCTTGACCTTAAACTCTTTCCATACCTTGCAGAGATCCTTGTAGTTGAAGTCCGACTCATCCAGCAAAAGGTGGTTCTTCTCGCCTTTTTCGCCGTACTCAATGCCAGCGATATGGATATGCAGGTTATCTAATGCTTTTCTTCCAAGATACTTCTCGACAAGCTCCAGCTGCTGGCGGAATTCTCCAGCAGTGTTCCACTTGCCGTTGCTCCGCGCATGGAGGTGAGCAACATCAATGCATGGCAATATCTTGTCCGAGTCAAGCTCTGCGCACAGCCTGCACAATTCCTGCAGGTCGCCGAACTGGGTCGGCTTGCCGGTGGTTTCTGGCCGCACCCAGACATCGACACCAGCATCGTCCAATGCATCAAGGACAGGCTGCAGGTTCTTCTTGACGATGCTGTACACGGCAGCTGCGTCACGGCCGAGATAAAAGGCAGGATGGAAGCACATGCTCCAGCCGCCGCACTCCCACAACCGCGTTGCTGCAGCAATGATGCGCTTCTTGCTTGCGTCTATCTTCTCCTGCTCTTTCGCTGCAAGATTGACAAAGTACTGGCCGTGGCAGGTGAGGACAATGCCCTCTTCTTCAGCCTTCTTCTTGACTGCCGGCGCTGCTTCTTTCGAGATGTTGACGCTTTGCACGAACTCCAGCTCCATGGCATCAAGGCCGAGCCGCTTCACTTCAGCAATGCCGTTCAGCGTATTCCTTTGCTCCGTGCAGAGCGGGATGCCGGCAGTGGCGAAGAGAAGGGAGGGGGGCATGGTTCTCACTTCACAAATTCAACATTTTGCTTTCCCTCAAATTTTTCATCTCCTGTCAGAAAGGGGATACCTAATTCCAAAGCAAGAGCGTATCCAATACAATCCGTATAGCTTAGTTTTTCAGTGCGGCGCTGAAGCTTGAACTCCATCGCAAAACGGATGCTGTTCAGCGTTACAGGAACGATTATATTTGAATAAATGTCAAAGTACCTGTCAGCAATTTCTTTGCCGTATTCTCGAAGAAGATGATAATAAAGTTCCGCAAGATTGCATTTCATTGTTCGTAGAACCTTGTCAGTATACAGCTTGTAGTTCTGATTCCCCCCGATAATCTCAATAAGAGCGTAAGTATCGGCAAGAAATGTTTGCTGGTCAGTCATATCCTTCATCAATATCATCCATCACTTGTTGAGTCTGCTTTTTAAGCAGAAGTGTCCCAAATGCCTTTTTAATTTTTTCCTGCGCCCGCTTGTTGAGAACAGTAACAAAAATGTCTGTTTGCGGAGAAAGGCGCTCCCGATCCGCTATTTCTTTAGGGATAGTTATGCCAAGCGAATTTCCCCATTGTTTTGGCCTTGTTTCAAAGACTTCCATGATCGATCACTGCATAGAATATAACTTAATTATATTTAAATCTTTTGGTTTTTGGACTTGCAGAAAGTTTCATGCCATCATGTGCGTTCCACCCTCACCAGCTCCACGACCGCCTCGGCATGCAGCGTCTGCGGAAACAGATCGAAGAGGGCAGCGCTGGCCACGCGGTACTTGGCGAACTTTCCGATGTCTTTTGCCAGCTGCTGAAGATTGCAGGACACATAGATAATGGCTTCTGGCTTAAGATGGTTGAGCTGCTCGATCGTCGCCATGGCCATGCCGCTTCTCGGCGGATCAGTGATGACAAACAGCGGAGCCTTGAACTCCAGCCGCTTGAGCTTTGCAGCGTCCAGCAGGACAGCAGCGACATTGGCGGCCTTGTTCTCTGCCGCATTTTTCTTTGCCGCCTCGATGCACGGCGGCACGCTCTCCACGACGACAACAGAAGAAAACAGGCTGCTGTTGATGATGCCGAACGTGCCGACGCCGCCGTAGAGGTCGAGCAGGATCGCTTTTCCTGTCGCCGCCATCCCATATCTTTTCAGCAGCGTATGGACATGCTCTTGCATCTTCTCTGCCATCTCTGAATTGTTCTGGAAGAAGCCCTGCGCAGAGTACCAGAACACCTTGCCAAGCAAGGTTTCGTGAAGCATGCCTGTTCCCTTCACCGCAAAATAATCGTCTGATACAGAAATATCCGTGTCGGCTGGGACTTTGGTGACGAGGACATTGTCAGCGGTTGTCACTGCCGCAAAGGACCGTACCTGCCCGATCGCTTCAGCAAGCCGCGGCGATTCTGCACGAAGCACAAAGGAGATGGAAGAATCATGCTGCGGCGTCCGGATCACGGCATAGCGGAAGGTCCCTGTATGCTTCTTCAGGTCGAACACGTCCGGATGCTGGAAAAAGGAGCGCACTTCCTGAAGAAGATGGTTCAGCCTGCCGTCGGAGATCAGGCACTGCTCGATATCAACGATCGAATGCCATTTCCCTTTCATCCGGAGGCCAAGCCCGTTCGGATGGAAGATGAAGTCCATCCTGTTGCGGTAGCGGTAGCCGCTTCCGGTAACGACGGCAACAGGACAGGCGTTCTTGACTGCCCGCTCCAGCATCTTTTTCTTGTTGTCCACCTGCACGGCGTAAGGAATGTGCTGGGCAGTGCAGCCGCCGCAGGAGCCGAAGTACGGGCAGGGTGGGATGGCCATGCGAGCATCAGCAATCAAGCTGTATTTAAGGATGTTCCCTGCCAACCCCAAAGCTTTATAAATTCTGGCGCGTCCGCCATCGGCAAGGGTGGAATCATGCCAGAGCCAGCAAGAAAAAGTTTTATCATCAACGAAGGCCTCCGTATCCGGGACCCGCACGAAGTCGTCATGGACTTTGTCGTGCTTGACCAGCCGGTCAATGACCTGTACGGTGATAAGGCCCAGTTCAAGTACAGCCTGATCTTTGCCGCTGCCATGATGGTCATGGCGAAATTCCTGTTCAGCATCCATGTTCCAAAAGTTGTTGAAGCCATTGCCGCGCTTGCCTTTGCCGGCATCAGCATCTACCTGCTCTTCACGATCCTGGAATCGTACAACAAGGCAGTGCAGCAGTACGCCTGGAGCACCATGGCTTTATATCTGCTGATCGGCATGACCCTCTTCCTTATCCTGGGTTTGTTCTGATGCTCGTCAAACTCCTCGGCCTGGCAGATCTTGCGGCAGTGCTGGTGATCCTGGCAGCGCCGATCCTGCCGATGAACATCATTATTTATTCAGCAGGATACCTCATCTTCAAGGGCGGCCTGTTCGCAATCAACGGCAACATCATCAGCATTCTCGACGTTGTTTGCGGGATACTCACGCTGCTGATGGCGTTTGATATCTCTTCCCCGTTCATCACGCTGTTCATGCTGGTGTTTCTGGTGCAGAAGGTGTTCTTCTCGTTTGTTTGATGGTGGTTTCAATATTTTTATCGCCTTTTCAGAATTAGAGGTTTCCGATTGCTTCAAGCAATTTTTTATGGCCGTGAATCAATTTTTTGAAGCTTTCGATTTCTTCTACAACGATTTCATATCGCTCATTGTCTTGTAAATTTTTTGATTTTTCCATGGTTCAGCCACTCCTTGATTTCGTCATGTGAATAATAATTTTCTCGTATTCCCTGCATTACTCTTGCAGCGCTTGGGTCATCTTTGATGCCAAGCGTGTGGGAATTGGCGAGTATAAAATCTTTTGTCGTTATAAACGCAGTTCTTCTGTTGCCGCTTGCGAATGGATGCTTCTGGATAAGCCCCTTCAGCAGTACAACAGCTTTGTCATAGACATCGCCATCGTTGTCTTCGCAGTTGCGGATAACTTCTGTTATCTTGCTTCTACTCAGGACTTCTGGTTTATCTGCTTTTTTGACTTTTATAAGTTCCAAAGCAAGAAGATTATATTCGATAATCTTCTCTGTCGTTGGGTAGGCTATCTCTGCCATAAGAATCAATAAACACATTGGCTTTATAAATGTTTATTTCCAGATGGCTCTGTCCCGAATCTCCCACTGGGCGGTGCTGCTGCCGAACGCCGTGCCCGAGTTTTCCAGCCAATGCATGGATACTCGGTACACGGTCGGGTAATAAACGCGAACAGAGCGCAGCAGCACCGCCCAGTTCAGGAGCGGAATGGCACTGCTGCGCTTCGTCAGCATATATAACTGGCAGTGATACCGAGTTTTTCATTCATTGACGGGCAATGGATGACTACGCTAGGCAGCAGTGCCATTCCTAACATTCGGGACAGAGCCTTTCCAGATCAACAAAACTACCTTCTTGCCATAGCTGACTTGCACCTGTACATCACGCTGTTCATGCTGGTGTTTCTGGTGCAGAAAGTGTTCTTCTCGTTTGTTTGAGGGGAAGTTATTTTTTGCGCTAGTTTTTTGATGATAAAAGCACGCTTCAACTTCTTTACGGGGTCGCTGTAAAAAAGATGATTCTTATCTTGCATTAATTTTTGATAGGATATTATCCAAATCTCTTTCTGACGTATTCCATATCTTGCTCATTACATAATCAGGTGCAGGTTGACCTTTTAGTTCTGATGAGGAACGCGAAGAAGTACCTATCACAACTGTTTTTGGATTTTGTTCTTTAATTTTATCAATGAGAGAGTATCCGACAGGCTTTAAAGATCTTGTAAAGCTATCAAAATCAGTATCTTCAAGATTTCCTACATTCCTAATCGGCATTTGATGGTCTAAAAGTACGAAGTCATACCTATTTGAAATCATCTTTTGAGCATCTTCATAACATCGAGCAGTATCGTAGTGGAACTCTTGGGAATATGTTGGAAAAACTGTTTTAACAGCAAATTCCAGAGCTTCTAACGGCCCGCTTTGATCTTCAACGATTAATATGTTTACCATTTTAGTTATACCTCTTGAAAATCTGTTATTCTTCCATTTTCTAATCTTCCTACAAAATATGCGCTTGAGTGTGGAATTTGCCCCCATATTCCAGTTATTCTCCTAATTGCAGGCTCATGGGTAACTACAAGACTTAAACCATCTTCTCCTGCATGATTGCGCATCCATTGGTAAACCTGTCCAGCTTCTTCCAATTCTCCGGCTATCAAATTCCCGCCAGTAATTCGAGCAATAGCCAGAGCAGTAAATTCTGTTCTTAGCGCATTATTGTATGCAATGGTGAGAGGCCGACCAGAAACTCTTTGATTAATTCTCCCGGCAGTTTCGGCAAGTACATTCCGGTTTTCAAACTGAATATCGGGGTGTTGCCTTAGAAGTTCTTGGCGTCTCTCTTCTCTTTGCCGAGCAATTTCAATTACTTCGGGATGAACATATGCATTACTTGGATCAACTGCTAAACTTGTCATTCTTTCCAGTATAGATGCACGGTCTAATGTTACCCCATTTCTACTTGCCAAATCTCTTATTTTACAGTAGGTATCATTAAGCCCGTCATCATTCGCGTGTCGCATTAATATGTATTCCATTTGCTTTACCTCCTTCCATTTTTTTATCTTCTCGCTAAAAAAAGTAAAAAAATTACAAAAATCCTTCTGCTTCTTTCGCAAAGCCATAGACTGTGGCTCCTCTGCTTTTCAGCATGTCAATAGCTTCTGGTACATCATTGCCATCATCGCCGCAGTTTCCTACAAAAAAGACCCTTCTGCCATTTAGGTTCTGCCCTGCAATAGTCTTCTCCAAGTCTCTTGCCAAGTAGACATTCATTCGGTGGCTACAGCCGAAGCAAGTTTGTTCTGGCACGTCAAGCGCTCTTGTTACCTGTTTATTCTCGTCCATGATGAACTCTCCATCACTGTTGACAATATAGATATCCTTGCCTTTTGTGAGCAGATAGCCAAGATCAGCGACTATTCCAACCCTTCCTTGCCCTGCATTGTATCTGACAAAGCCCATTCTGGGAGTCCTTGGTTCAGTTTCTCCTATCGGGGTTCCATTTTGTAAAGCTTCGGTCACAATTCTCGCAACAGAAGACATTTCCGGGAGAGGATCCTGGTTCACGCTAAGATGAAATCGTCTAGAGTATTCTCCACTCCAACGATCCGGTGGTTCTTGTGATGTGACCACCCTCCTTTGTGCCAAGTCATTCACAAAACTTTCCACTGTTTCAACATATGCCCGATAATCTGCAGGTACTCGGCATGCGTATTCAACCCTGCCAGAACCATTAAAGAAACCTTCTGGTAAATTTGGAATATCCCAACGCATTCTTGCTGGAGCACGCATTGCATTTCGCATCACATCATCGGAAATATTCATTCTCACTTCAGCGATTGGTTCCTGTCTTGGTTCGTAGCTTGCACTCTTCATCAATCTCGTCAGGATTGCACCATGCATTCCCATTTGCATAAACATATCCAGACATGTACCTTCGGTTTGTTCTACGACTCGTGCTGTTAAGTCTGCAAACTGTTGGACTGTCTCAGGTGTATGTACTACATGATGTACTGCCCACCTTTCAGCAAATTCTCGAGCGATTCTTGTTAGTTCTTCGTTCATTTTCATTACCTCCTTCCATTTCATACAAACCAGACACCTTATTATTTATTATTAAACAGTAACAACATAGAAACTATATAAACATTTATTCTCCAAAAATGGAGGATAAAATTACCAATTTTTAGCTGTTTTCTACAGATATAGTTGCAAAAAATAGCTACTTTTGTAAGGTATAATAAAAACATTTATAAATACCAGTCATATGCCTAAATGAATGATCCGTGATCGTCTCCTCCTTCAGCAACGCGAGCTTGCCAAAAAGCTCCAAGAAGAATACATTGAGCGAAGTATTGCATTCCCTTCGGGAGAAGGCCTCATAAAGGTATTGATCGGCCCGAGGAGAGCAGGAAAGTCAACCTTTGCCGTTCATTGCCTTCAGCAGCAAGGCGGTTCCTTTGGATACTGTAATTTTGATGATGAAGAACTGGTTACCGTATCAGATTATCAGGAGATAATAACAGAGATTGAAGACATCTATCAAAAGCCAGCAGCTCTTCTTTTGGATGAAATCCAAAATCTCCCGCGTTGGGAGCTTTTCGTCAATCGCCTTCAACGGCAGGGATACCAACTATTTGTTACCGGAAGCAATGCCAACCTTCTTAGCAGGGAATTAGCAACCCACCTCACCGGGAGGCATCAGCAGATTGTTGTTTTTCCATTTTCTTTTCGCGAGTTCATCCAACGAAAAAAAAAGCAGATGATATCTTATGAGATCCAGCAGGAATTGCAGAAGTATCTTCAGCAAGGAGGATTCCCAGAACAAGTGGTAAAGAATATCGAGGGGAGAGAATACCTCGCGACCCTTTATAACAATATTCTCTACAAGGATATCGTCAAACGATGGAATATCAGGTCAGTGCAAGCTATTGATCGCTTAACCCAGTGCCTTTTTTCGAGTGCCGCAAGTGAACTTTCTTACAACACTCTTTGTAAGATCACCGGGATAAAAAGCATCATTGCGCTCCAAAAATACCTTCATGCCTTAGAAGAGGCTTTTCTCTTTTTTTATGTCCAACGGTTTTCGTTTAAGGCAAGAGAAAGGCTCACGACACCAAAAAAAGTGTATAGTGTTGATACTGGCATGATCCAGGCAAAAACAGTTTCCTTCTCTTCCAACACGGGTAAGCTCTACGAGAATATAGTTGCCATTGAATTAAAAAAATTGGAGATACAAGGGAAATGCCAGGTCTTTTACTGGAAGAGCAAAAAAGATGAAGAAGTTGATTTCGTGATCAAAGAAGGGCAAAGCGTGACGCAGCTTATCCAAGTTTGCATGGATGCTGGAAGTGAGAAAACGAAAATGAGAGAAGTTCGAGCTCTCTTAAAAGCAGGAAGTGAATTGAATTGTAAAGATCTCTTGATATTGACGAAGGATCAGGAAGGAACAGAGAAAGCGGAATGGTTTGGCTTGCATGGAGACGTGGTATATCTCCCCCTCTGGAAATGGCTGCTGGACGAAAACAGGAAAAACTGATTCTTTCTTCATCTCATCCCCATCTTTTTAACTCATTTCTATATCGTTATTCACCACCAAAAATGTTCTCCAATCTTGGAGGACATATAGAAATATTAATATACCTCACCACCATCAAAAAGATAATGGACACTAAGCCGCTCGAAGATCTTGGCCTCACCAACGCAGAAATCCGTATCTATCTTGCCCTTCTTGAGCTTGGCACGGCAACAGCAGGACCGATCCTCGATAAGACCGGGCTTCAAAACTCTGTCGTTCACCTCACGCTGAACAAGCTCGTCGAAAAAGGGTTTGTCACCTTCGTCAAGGAAGGCAAGGTCAACCATTACCAGGCAGCCAATCCAAAACACATCATCGATTTCATCAATGAAAAGAAACAGCGATTTGAGGACATCCTTCCAGAGCTTCTCCTCAAGCAAAAATACACCAGGGAGAAGCCGGAGATCATCGCATTCCGGGGGATAAAAGGGATTAAAGAGCTCCTCCTGGAACTTCTTGACTCAGGAGGCACTGAACACCATACCTTCGGCTCGGCAGCCAATTCGCTCATGCTCGGCGATGCGTGGTGGGTGGAGTACCATGCCCTGCGCGCCAAGAAAGGCATCGCGGCAAAACTCATATTCAACGAATCCCTCAAAACATGGTGTGACGTCAACAAATATCCCAAAGCAGAATATAAATTTACCAAAGCCGGCTTTGAGCCATTGACGGAAACCATCATCCGAAACGACATGATCGGCATCATCGTCTGGACAGAAAAGCCTCTTGGCGTGCTTATCCATCAGAAAGAGGCAGCGGAATCGTACGACAAGTTCTTTCAATTAATGTGGAATACAGCATCCCCCTAAACCACCATCACAAGATAGCTCTTGCTTCTTCTGGCCTGATTATTCGTATTCCTCTGAACTCTTTAAGATTCAGCAAATGTTTATCATAAGTGATAACATACTTGGACTCAGATTCAAAAGCACATTCAATGATTATATCGTCATCAGGATCATTTTTCACTGCCTTTATTTTTGTTTTAGGACTTACCAGAGTTACAAATGCGAGAACTTTCTCCATGATTTCAGACACTTCCTCATCAGAGAAATCAAAATCTCGTTTCAAAATTTCTTGATATTCTGAAAGAATCTCAGTAGTGGAATATATCTTAATCTCTTGTCTAATCAGATCAAACAATAATTTCTGTGCGACACTCCCATCCCACAATGTAGCGGAGAGCAATACATTTGTGTCAAAAGTAACGACCATTACTACTTCGCCTGCAAGTCTTTTTCTGTAACACCTCTACCTTGAAGTTTCATCTTCGCTTTCTTAGCAAAGAATCCCAAATCCTTAATAAGCTCTTCTTTGCTGGGCGTGGTAATCCTTTTTAAGATTATAGTATCTTTAGTTCCCACTACTGCAAAGATGGTTCCTTCGTCTACATGAACTTCCTCGCGTATATCCTGAGGAATCACGACTTGCCCTTTTGATGACATCCTTACTGTTTCAACATTCATGGTAATACCTCCGATGGTCTTACTTTCTTACTATAAGCAGGGCTTATTTAAATACTTTTCTATAAAAACAGCGACCAACACACTCAACAACAGGCCTTCAGAACTCTGTCGTTCACCTCACCCAAACCCCGCCACCATCACGATCCTTCTCTTCATTCTTACTGTATAGTTCACATATTTTGTGAAATAGCGCGCATCCTTCGGCAGGCAGAACAGGGTTGCGCTGTTCTCGACCGGAATGATCCTGCCAAGCTCTTCGCCCTTCTTTGACTGCACGATCGAGGTGAATCCTCCTGCGCTCTGGTCCAGCGACTCAAAGTCCAGCATCAGGTACACGCCTTTTTTCTGCTGCAGCTGGTCATGGAGAAGGGTATACTCACGATGGCCAAACGACAGCCAGTCGATGCTGGTGCACGACACTCTTTTTCCGGTGATGAAAGAAAGAAGCTGCTGGAAGGGGAGCGAGCGGAAGGCATTCACGAACTGGTGCATGGCAAGGCGGTACTGGATGCGATGAAACGAATGCATGTCAGGAACCAGCTCTTGCTGCAGGCCTGCCTGGCGGACATTCGCGCGGAGCAGGGCAAACTGACGGGGATGGAGAAACTGCCGCAACTGGATGCTTTGGAACGCATTATCCTGATACGCCTGCTTGACCGCTTGAAGAATGTGCTGGTGAAGGTACTGGGGATCAATCCATGCGTGTAGGATCGGCTCTTTCAGGAGCTGATAGGGATTGATGGCCGTGCAGGCAATAGCGTCCGCATCAGCATCTGTCTTTTCATCCTTGTTTGTATTGCTTTTGTCAACCATGGAACCACCCGGCAATGGACAAGCGCCCCTTCTGCTTTTGTTCAGCTGAAGCATGTTCTGGCACTACCACTTCTGCCACCTGATGAAACGACTTTTTTGAGACGCGGAATAGGAACAGCGTGTTGAACGCCGGCACGAACGACTGCTCGACAACAGTAGGATGCCCTGTTTTTCCGTCAACAGCAAAGAATTGCAATTGCCCGCCGTCCTTCTCTGTAAAATCCTTGGTCAGGTTCATCACATAGGCTATCTTTCTTCCCTCCAAGCGATCATCGTGGGGAAGAAGATAGTCGCCTCCTGCATATTTCTGGCCAGAGCCATCGATTGAAGAAAGCGGGCTGACGCCGGTGATTGCGCTGATGAGCGAGCGGAATTCCTGTGACGAAAAAAAAGCATGATACTCCTTGATGAGCGGGCTGCCGGAATATCGGATGTCTTTTGTCTGGTGGAAGCGGAACAGGTCAGCATCCTTCAGCCCCCACGTTTCGCCCAAGAGCGCTGCACGAAGCTGTTCTGCCTTGCCTGGCAGGAGGAAATCATGCAGCACGATATGAGGGAATGGGCTGCCGGAAACAAACTGCTGCTGAAGAAGAGAGGGATCTGCAGCGCCGGGAAGATACCTTTCGCTTATCCATCGGTGGAGATCGGCCATAAGAGTTCGGAGGCTGCGGGCAGTCACACCGCGCCCTGCATAGCGATCAGGTCTTCTGTCGTCAGTTTTTCGCCGCGAGCGAACTTCTTCTTGACTTCAGCCTGCTTTTCACGGATGAGCTGGTCTGTTTTTTTCTTTCTTTCACGGCCGCTTTCTTCACGGGCATGGTCAGCCTCTTGCCGCAGCCCGCTAACTTCTTTGAGCCTCTGCTTGAGCTGGCTGTTGAGCTCGATGAACAGCTTCTTGTACACCATGAAGTTCTCAAACGCCTCTTTTTCCTTCTGCCGAAGGTCGCGGATCTCCTTGGACGACTCAATGATGTCCTCATGCCGCTCCTGGCTGTCGGATGCACTGGACTTCACCAGCTTATGCGCCTCATCGGACTTTTTGCGCAGGGCATCCAGCTCCCTGCTCAGCGCAAGGACCTTTTCAAAGATATCGCTTCCCTTCTTTGCTTCCTCGTATTCTTTCTTTTTTTCCTTGATCTTCTGCATGACGCGCTTCTCTTCAGGGATGGTCAAGGCTTCGGTCTCGATGATATATTCGAGCTTTTCCATGTCCTGCTTGATCCTGGACGGGTCGCTCCTGATCTTCAGCTGCTTCCGTATCTTGTCCTTCTCTTTTTCGAGAGCTTTTACCTCTTCGATCTTCTTTCGTATCTCCTCATTGAAGCTGCTCCTTTTTTCTTTCGATTCTTTGGCCTGCTTCGTAAAGGAGTCCCGGACTGTTTTTGAATTCTTGATGTCGGTGATGATCTTGATAATCTTTTTAGAGATCTGCTCTTTTTCCTGGTACGCCGCTTCCTTCTTGGCGTTGATCTCGTTCAGCTTGTTGCGTAATTCAGAAATAGCGCTGCGCTCTTCACTCAGTTTTCCAAATACTTCATCCTTAGAATGTGTCGTTTCCATTGGTATCCTGCGCCATTGTGTCAAGCATCATCAGCAAACATTCATGCGCCAAGCGGCGTATAAAAAAGAAAAATAAAAAAGGAAGGCTGTCCGCTTCCTGATTATCCGAACAGCGCCCCAAGGCCTGCGGAGGCGGCTTCTTCAGTCTTCTTCTCTTCTTCAGCAGCCTTTTTCTTGTCTTCCTTCTTGGCTTCTCCTGCAGCTCCGCCGCCTGCAGCCGGTGCGGCAGCAGCAACTGGAGCAACAGCAGCCTTCTGGATGGCCTCGTCAATATTCACTCCGGTCAGGGCAGCAACAAGGGCCTTGACGCGCGCATCATCAGCGCTTGCGCCAGCAGCCTGCATGACTTTTTTTACGGTAGGCTCGTCAATCTTTCCACCGGCCTTGTGGATCAACATTGCAGCGTAGATGTATTCCATGGTTATTCCCTCCAATAAGCTGGACGTCTTGCGACTCGTTGTTTTTATTCTATCTTTGCTTCGGCTTTCAGGCTCTGCATCTGGCGCTCTGCCTTGGCAAGAATATCCCCGACGGTTCTGTCAGTGAGGATATCCTGGCTGATGGCCAGCGCTTTCGAGTCCATGAAGGCCTTTGCAAGCATGAATTCTGTAGTCTCCTTGGTGAGCACGCCAGCCTCGATGGCGAGGTTGAAGGCCCACTGGGCTGCAGTCTGGATGTTGGCGATGTATTCTTTCTCGTCGACGCCAAGGACGCTCTTGGTATAGATGGCGCCGTTCTCGTAGATGGCTTCGACGTTCAGCCCGATCTCCATAGGCTGGATGCCGAGCCTGCTGAGGATGCTGGCAAGCTTGTCCGTGATGACATCTCCTTCCTGGGCGACGATGGTGTCTTCCTTGATCGTGACTTTTCCTGCCTCGATGCCTGCCTTGATCTTGCACGCGCCGAGCTCTCCGATGATCGGGCCTGGGGCGAACGGTGTCGGCCCTGCAGAAACCTTGATATCATTCGGCGCGATCTGCCCTGCTTTTGCCGGCGCGCTGGACTTGCTCTTCTGGATCGTCTTGTAGATGACGAATGGGTTCTCTTTGGTGAACAGGAGCGCTGGCATGCCTTTCAGGTAGGGCAGGATCTGCTCGATGCCCGGCCTGTCCTGCTTTGCCTTGCCAATCGCGATCTTCAGCAGGCGGCGCTTGGTCATCAGCAGCACAACCGTGCCGCGCAGCTGCGCCCGCATGGTCTGGAGCTGGGATGCCGGCATGTTCTCCATGTTGACAGCCCCGACTATGGGATACTCCTTGAGCAGCTGCGCGAATTGCGCTACCGTGTCCTGCTTTTGCTTAGAGATGTGCGCCATGGTCAAAAGGAGAGGTGTGCTGGCTTGCCCATCGTTGTCTTGACGAGGACGCTCTTGATGTTGTTCCGCTCTTCAGGAAGCTTGTGAAGGACCTGAGTGTAGATGAGGAGGATGTTGTCTGCGACCTGGTCGTCGCTCATGGCTTCGCTGCCGACAGCGACCTGGATCATAGGGCGCTCCTTGGCGATGACCTTGATCGTCTTCCGAAGCTTGTCAATGACGGGCTGGAGGTTCACTTTCGGCGGGACGACGCATCCTGCCTTGGGGTTTGGCATCTTTTTTCTCGGGCCGAACACGCGGCCGAAGGCAGTGGCTACTTTCGGCATGATGTTGGCTTGTGCGATAAAATAGGTGTACTGGTCAGAAAGCTTTTTTGCCGCCTTCTTGTCGCGGGCGTATGTGTCAAAATCTTTTTCCTGGATGTTCCCATCGCAGATGGCAGCAGCTGCCTCCGCAAGCTCCGGGCCGACAAAGGCGCACACGGTGTTGTCCCTGCCCTTGCCGTGAGGAAGCGCGATGAACAATTCGACCTGGTGCTCTGGCTTCTTAAGGTCAAGGTGCTTCAGGTTCAGAATAAGATCAATGGTCTGCGTAAACTTCTTCTTCTCACCCTTGCGGATCTCCTGCAAGGCCTTGATGACATCAGATTTTTCCATGAAGCCCTCCTATTCCAAAGCGCCATCGTTGCCGCGCCTCAATAGTGTATTGGGATACGGCTTGGAGAAAGGCAGTGGTTTATAAAGATGATGGTTTTAGCCAGTTTTGGAAGCTTTGTTCATTATGTTGGTCTTTATGTTGGTCTTGTTCAAAAAGTAGCATCTGCTTAAGATGTGTTGGGTAAAGCCGATGGAAACGATAGAAATATAAATTGCCACTCTCTTATCCACTCGAGCCGATGGAAGACGAAGATATGAACAAACAAGAATATGAACTCTTAAAAGCAAAATTTCTGAAATTATTTGCCAATGTTCCTCGGCCGTTAAGGAAAGAAATAATAGTACTGGTCAATGAAATGCCATTATCATGGGATACTGCATACGGTGAAGTTCAAAAAGACACGAAAGAAGCCAAGAATCTCCTTTATCATCTCAAAAAGATGGAGGTATTGAAATAATATGGAACACGAAGATAAAGAATACCTAAAAAAGTTAGTAAAAATAAGGCTTGCTGCCATGCCTCCCGAAATCAGTTTTTCAATAGGGGATTTTGGGGATTTTACTAGAGATGAGCTTATTGAGGAAGTAGATAAAGAATCAGAAGTCGGAAAAGAAACCATTGATATGCAGCTCTCATTCATAAAACTAATGTCTAAACTACTCTCTGGACAAGCGTAAAAAATGATCCTCATACGAACAAACCACGACACCCAAACCAGTTACCTTTATCTTTCCTGCAATGAGGTCATAAAATTAGCAGAAAAGAATGGTTTAACTGTTGTAAAACTTGAAGGAAAAGATATCTCCGAGAAAACTTTACGAAGCAGAATAAAAAATAAGCATCCCAAATTCATTTTCTTTAACGGTCATGGGAATGCAACCGGATTATTAGATAATGATAAAACTCCTTTTATCACTGTGACATCCTCGGATGTCTTTAAAAATACAGTCTCTTTTACGAGGGCTTGTGACTGTTTGAAGGAATTGGGGAAAAATGCTGTCAAGAATGGGTGCAAGACATTTATTGGTTATAAAAGAAAATTCTGGATTGCCCGACATCACAAATATGAATGTCAGCCATTGAAGGACAACATCGCAAAGCCAATTCTCGAATGCTCAAATCTTGTTGCGGAAGAGCTAATAAAAGGAAAAACAGTAAAGGAAGCAATTAAAAAATCTCATGAAAAATCTGCCGACTATATTCTTAACCTTATCTATTCTAAGGACCCTTTAGCAGTCGCGTCTTTGCAAGCTCTTGTTGCGAACGATGAAGCTCTTGGGTTTGAGGGTGAGGGGATGGCGAGATTATAAAGTTCATAGAGATTAAGAAGAAGGAAACTGTATCTTTGAGGGACTATAAAAAAAGACGGGGAAAAACATGGATAGAAACACCATATTGTGGATTGTTTTAGGGATTTTTATTGTCATTGGAAGAGTTGTCGGCTGGTGGTGATTCGCCATTATTAGTCTGGAATTAACGCCAAAAATAGGTTGGATTTAAATATATCTCTGCTCTTTACGGTCCTGATACCCATGCATCATCGAACATTCCTGCCGCACCACACCAAGCCCCAGCACATCCTCCTTACGCCTCTTGCGCTTGCCTTTTTTACTTTAGTTTTTCTTGCTCTCTTCGCAACTGCCTGCACTCCGCAAGAGCGGGTTATTGTAGCTCAGGCGCCGCAGGGCGATTATGATGATGGTGCCGGCAGTGATGATGCTGTACCAGTGCTGGATATTCCCGATGGCGCCGCAAACGATACTGAAGGTTCAGCATCACCGCCTCCTGAAGAAAACACATCTGGCAATGGCAGCGATGCATCACTGTTTCCGATCAGAAATTCGAATGAGACCGAGCTTGTCCGGGAAAAACGGTATGGCACGCTTCTTGACCTGACAAATATCACTCTTGATGACTGTACGATCAAAGAAAACGAGCTGCAGCTGGAATTGGAAAAAACAAGGGAGAGCCTTCAAGGATTTGAGGAGAGGATAGCGCAAGCGCAGCAAACAGTGCAGGACGAGCTTCGGAAGGATGAAGCCCTTCAGGATAACGAAGATGCCGCTCCTGCCCAGATCACCCGGCAAAAAGAAAATGTGAAGGAAGCAGAGCGGGTGTATGAGAGTAAGAAGCTGGAGCAGCGGGAAGCAGTGCGGCGCGAGAGGGACCTTCTTGACACTATCAAGACGCTGCGCCAGGAATGCGTCCAGCTTCAGGCGCAGGAGAGAAAAGAGGAGCTGAATAAGAGGTACAATTAAGATAAGAAATGCAATTACATCAAAACAGCTGTCCAAGTTTTAAAGAGAATTTTGAAAAACCATCAAATTTTGTCAAAATTCTCGGTAGAGCCGCTTTGAAAAATTATGATACACTATTGAAAACGGGATTTTTCAAAGCTCTCTAAAGAATGTTTCAACCGAAAATGACCCCCCAACGACATCGCGAGCAGTATGCCAGGATCTATCTTCCCGGCGTTTCGCTCCATCACCTGCCATCTGATGCTGAACAGTGGTGCTTGGAGATCGCCATTGCCCGAGGCATTCCCTACGTCAGCAATCCGGCGAGGACAGTCCCTGTATGGCACGTCGAGTTTGAGGGCTGGATTCCAGGAGGAAGAATTCTTAGCGATACGGCATTTGACCGCGGCGCTCCAGAACCGTATGACATGATCGAACAAGCCATGCAGAAATCATCCAACGTGAGCGGCGGCAGGAGGCGGCGTGGTGGAAAGCTTTATGACCACCTCCATCGCCGATGTGATGTTCCTGATGCAGCCTATCTTCGCCCGTTTTTGCAGGGTGGCCGATTGCGGATATTCCGTGGCGAGTATCCTCTCCTTGAGCAGGAGACGCCAACCTATGACGGGCTTGTTCTTCGGACACACGTTGGGATGAAAGAAGCACTCTTGCAGTCAATCCCGCCAACCATCTCGAACGGCATGGTGGTGACATTGGAGAACATGATCTATCCGTGAATGATGATCCGCAAGTGAATGGAGAGATTAGGGTGGCATTTCCTACAGGGCAAAACGTTCAGGCTCTGTAGAAAATGACACATTCATATTGGGCGCCGCGCTTCATTTCATAAAAAAACAATAAAACCGGCAGAGCCGGTCACGGGACACCTGCGCCGTCGCCTCTGCAAGGTATTTTCGTGTCCGTTTTTCTTGCTCTGCACTGGTGTTGAGCAAGAAAAACGGAGTAGAAGACCAATGTGATAGGCGACGGCGCCGCAACCCGTTGTGCCCCAGGCACAGTTATCGTTTTTGGTTATAGTAAATTGCACAAATAATAGAACTTTATCAAGAGCAATTTACTATACATAGCAGAGCGCACAATTTCCATAATTAATGCGCTTTGCTATTACAATTCGCAAAAAAATGGAATTGATGGCATATTGCGATCGTGGTGGCGCATGTGTCCCGTCACTCGCTGAGCAAGGCGAAGCCGGGTATTTTGTTTTTTAAGGTACGTTTGCGGCGCCCCAAATCTGTGTTTTTTAGCCGAAAACAACGATTTGACGACTAACAACGAAGAAAGATTTTCTACAAAGCAAAACTCTCAACAACCTTTAAATAATCCGCCTTCTTTTTTATCTCTCATGTCTCTCCCTGCATCGTTCAACGAGCAAGAAGGCGTGTATCGCATCCCCCATTCTGATAGAGTCATCATCGGCAGGCACCCTGCAATGGTTGCGTTGTATGGGCAGATGGAACGCATTGCCAGGACACCAACATCAGTCCTTCTTTATGGCGAGACAGGAACAGGGAAGGAACTGGTAGCGCAAGCGATTCACTACAGCGGAGCACGGCATGATAAGCCATTTTTTGCCGTGAACTGCGGCGCCCTTCCGCCAGGCCTGCAGGAATCCACTCTCTTCGGCCATGAGCGCGGCGCATTCACCGGGGCAGAAAAAAAGCATGACGGCTATTTTGCCGCGGCGCACACCGGAACGCTCTTTCTGGACGAAATTGGCGAGCTTTCTCCCAGCGCCCAGGTTTCTCTGCTGCGCGTGCTGCAGGAATGGACCGTACGCACGGTCGGCGGTACGAACGAGATCCCTGTTGACGTGCGCCTCATTGCCGCAACCAACAAAAACCTGGAAGATGCCGTCAAGAGCGGCGCATTTCAAGAAGACTTGTTGTACCGGATAGATGTTGTCTCCCTGACCGTGCCGCCGCTTCGGAACCGTGCTGAAGACATTCCCCTCTTGGCAGCGCATTTCGTGCAGTACTACGCGACAAAGTATAGTGTTGGAAAAAAAGAGCTGTCTCCCGAAGCAGCAGCGATGCTGGCAGCCTATGACTGGCCGGGAAATATCCGCCAGCTTGAAAACGTGATACAGGCAGCTGTTGTTACAAGTGAAGAGGAGATGATAAGTGCAAGAAATCTCAATCTTTATGACCGCGGCCTGTTCAAACCAAGCAGAGGTATTTTGCAAGGAGGAACATCTCTTCAACAGAGGATGGATTTGTACGAACGGGAAATTATCATGGAGGCATTTCAGGCTAATGATGGGCGCGTTAGCCAAATGGCGGATAGTCTTGGCATAAGCAGCAGGACGCTATATCGGCGATTAACCCATCACGGTCTTTTACTAGACAAGAGGCATGATTTCTTGTCTGTTCCACCTGACAGCAGCGGCAATGATGGCAGGAACAGCAATCCACTATCGCCCGCCATCGTCACCTCCTTATCTTCCAGGAGTCCCTTCGATACGTTGAGTATGTCAAGCCTGAAAGAGCTTGGCCTTGATGCTATTGTTGATGGCGTGGCACCGGTGTTCCAGCTTGATGTCGTGGCAGGTGGAAAGGAAGAGCCGCAGTATTTTGTCGCCTCTGTCGTCGCCAAAGCAATCCAGGAATATCCAGGGCTGGCGGGGCATTTTGCTGGCGAGGTTTCTCTCCAGGATCTTGTCGGGCAGTACGCTCCACATTCTCTTCTTCCCCCGCATATCATGCAGGACAGGATTGAGTTTCTTCACCGCCAGGGGATTCTTGCTGTCCGAAACGGCATGCTTCCTATTGCCCAGGTTGATCTTGTTCTCGACGATCTTCTCGAGCTGGAGTATGGCACGCCGAAAACATACCACATGGAGAATGTGATTGACTTTCCAAAACCGACTGGCACTCCCCATCGCCAGCAGAATGACGATGCATTGGCGGGGGGCAGCCAACCCGATGCCGACATTGCGCTGGCGGCCGGAAAATCCACAAAAGGCTTATAAAGGAAAGCGTTATCCTTCCTCTGGGGATTGGTACCATGTCTAGTAATGCTGATGATCGTGCTCTATCTGTTGACGACCTTGTTTCAGCGTTTACCAGCAAGCCATTGGAAGTCCAGCTTCGCAGGGATCAAGATGCTGGCAATTCCTTCTCTGGCACCGGATATCTTCTATCTGTAGAAGGAGGGCTGAAGCAGGCGGCATTCAGAGCAAATATTGATGACGGCGTTATCCGCTTTTCTATGGATGGCATCCTGCTTGGAACAGACAAGTCTGCAGTTTCTGACGGGCAAGACGCGCTCTTTCTTACCTACAAGCTGGACAGGGGCATCCAATTTCTTGGAGTAAGCTTCGAGTCTCACGCTGTCGGCCTCCATCACCTTCTTGGCCGCCCGAGCGCGCAGCAAGGGCTTTTGTCTCCTCCAGCGTCTTCAGCATTACCTGCTGCCGAACCTGCTGCTGAAGCAAAAACGATTAATGCTGAAGCAGAAACGGCTAAGAAAACAGAAGAGTCTCTTCTTGAGCTTGCTGTCTCTGGGTATCAAGCTGAATTTAATCACCGCTTGCTCGGCCATGCCATCTCTGGCGGCCTTGTCCGCGGCAACATGGTTGCGGCTGGCCTCCATCCCCGCCATTACGAAGACCTTGTTAGCCAGTCAGATGCTGCGAGCAGCCTGCTTTGGGATGAAGAGGCGATTGACAGAGCGTATCATTTACTGCCGCCAGAGCTTCTTCATCGAGATAACCAAGATAAGAAAGCTGGTAAGAGGGCTGATACCGCGGAAAGAGCGTGCATCCATCCGATGACGCTTGCCTTCCTTGCGCATCCAGACATGGTCAAGCATGGAGGCTTTCAGGATTATGCCTACCAGCTCATTGAAAAATCCCTGCAGCCGACAGCGAACGATTTTCCCGTGCTCCGAACAGAATCTGCCATCGCCAGGCTTGTCAATGGCTTCTTGAAGGCTGTGGATGAGGAGGCGCAGCGAAAAGAGCTTCTTCGCACGCTCGGCTATCTGGATGAGGATGATGTTCGTTCCCGACTGGTCAATGCCCACACCGGCACGGATGGGTATCAGGCACTGGGCCATCTGCAGCCGCACGCCACGCTGGGCATGGTCCATCAAGATCTTGTCGATTCATGGATTACTGCGTATCAGGCGACGAAGGATGTTGAGCAGGCCCGGGCAGCATTGCCGACACGGCTTCCAGAGCCAACGCCAGCTCAAGAAGTTCCTCTGCACCGCCCGTTCGAGGTTATTCTGGGAGGAGCTGCAGAACAATCTGCTGTTCATCCCTCTGCTGCCCAGTCTCCTCCTGCTCCGCTTCCTGGCCACCCTGATTTAGAGGGGATTGATTTAGAGAAGATCCTTGCTGCAGAAGATGGTGCGATCGTTCCAGAGGTTGTTGGCCGCGTTCCGCCTCACGCGCTTCCTATTTCCCAACCCCAGCAGCGCCCTGCACCGTACGATCCAGAGCGTGTCGTCAGCCAGATGTGGGTGGTGTATCGTGCCCTGCAAGAGATCGGCGCGCCAAGCGTTACTGGCGGAAATAGTGATACAGTGGAAGAAGAGAGAAATGACGATGCTTGGAAAGACGATTACGCTGTCGCTCGCAGCCTGATCTTTGACGAGAACACCCCAACGCCTGTCGAAAACAGAGGGCGTGCAGCGTATTATAAGGTTGGCGATTTCACGGATGCACATTTCAAAGAACTAAAAAGAACAGTAGGAGTGAGAAAAGGCTTCACGGCAAGGGACATCCTCACTGATCCGAATGTGAAAGCATGGGATGCTGATAGCGTCTTAAGCAAGAAAGACATGATGGTCATGCTTGGCATGGGACAAGGGGCAATGAAGAGAATGATAGCCGCTGCTGGTGTCAAGCCTGTCAACAATAATCCGCACCTCAAACTCTACCGCGTTGGCGATGTCCATGAAGCACTGGGGCTGCCAGGCTGGCTTGCAGAAGAACGCGAGGCATCGGTTCAAGATTCGCCAGCGGAACTGGTACTGCCACGCCTGGACGAAGTGCCGCCAGTGGAAGAAGTGCTGTATCGGGCAGAAGCGCCTCCGCCAGCAGCTGCAATTTCTCCAACACCAGCCTTGCCAACTATCGACACTCTTGTTGGGGGTAGTGACGCTGCTGGCAGTATTGATTCTCATCCATTGCAGGATCCTCCTCCGCAAGAAGCCCGCGCTTCAGAAGTCACCCTCTGGTGGGTCGCGTACCAGCTTGGCCAGGACTGAAGCGGCGGCAA
>JACPCA010000032.1 GCA_016180035.1 Candidatus Woesearchaeota archaeon | reverse complement strand
TAAGTGTGAATCGGCCGCACCAAAGCCTATCTGTTCTGAATAAAAGGACAAAAAAATTTCTCAGGAAATATAACTCTATTTATGAAACATGACTTAATCACCCAAACCACGCCCCTAACCCTGCCTGCTTCTCTTTCTCCTTGCCAAACAAAACTCGCATTGCTTCAAACTCGTGGGCGAGTTTTGGGGATCCACAAATTGGGCGGCTTCACTGCGTTCAGCCACCCTAAAGAAGTAACTTTGATGTTGTTGGTTCCAAAAATGACTCTTTTTCGCCGGAGCGAAGCGGAGGCTACCGACATGTCAGTATAGTTCATCTTACGGATGCTTATTCCCAAAAAAGCATTTTCTTTTTCTCCCGATTAATAGGTATAGTTGTGCAGTGAGGGAGAAAAAGAAAATGGGTGAAATCCACTTCAGGCTGCAAACCTGCTTTGAAAAGTAGATATACTGTCTGGCCATGTCGGACGCCGAGCAAAACGAGGCGTGTGGACATAGTTCCTCCGGCGGAAGCTTATTTTTAAAAAGCATTTTCTTTTCCTTCCGATTAAACGAGATAGTTGTGCGATGAGGAAGGAAAAGAAAATGTTGGATTACCGAAATAAACATCACCCAAACCATGCTCCCAACCCCACCTGCTTCTCTTTCTCCTTCCCAAACATGCCTTCTATCCTTCTCTTCGTGAGGTTAAGAACTTGCTGGAGGTAGGGTGGCAGGTTGTATTTCCTGGCAAGGCTCAAGGACGGCTCCAGGTATTTTGTGATATTTCCTTGGGACACGGTGAAGAGGAGCTTGCTCTTGCAGGACGTGCATTTCCCAGAAAGAGGTGGGCGGCGGAATTTGTCATTGCAGCTGACGCATCGGAACTGCTGGGTTGAAAATTTTCTCAGGTTCCCTTTTGTGTCCTTGAGAAAATGCTTCTCGATCACCATCTGGGCGACATCAGCGACATCAACCGCACGGATCCGCTCTGCCAGGACCATCTGCCCTAAGAGCTTCTCTTCCATGGACGGCAGAGTCTTGTATGCAGAGCACAGCACGCCAAGATTGATGTTTGACACGGGGATGGTATACCCCATCTGCTCGTACTGGAGCGGCGTGCCAAGCCGCTTCTTGATCTGCTCGATAGGGCACTCTTTTGCTTGCTTGTATTGCAGGCATGCTTCATAGAACGCAAGCGGGTAGTCCCACACGACATCAATAGTGTGCGCCTGGTCGTCAACCTCCGAAGGAGTGAGGATGGTTGTCAAGACGAGCGGAGAATCCATAGTCCTGCCGCCGCGCTTATCCGGAAGATACTGCCGTGAAAAGTTGAGGAGCGCATCAAGCAGAAGGATGACGCACGCCTCATCGCCATCACAATCCCTGCGCATGGCAGCATGATAAAGCGGGTGGCAGTACATCCCCTGCGTCCTGGAAAATCCTATCACTCTCCCTATCATGCCGGCAGAGATGTGGGGCGCAAGCCCGATGACGAGATGGCCGACGATGTCTTTTTTTGTTGAAAAATGGTAAAAGGCTGGAACGCCATAAAAAGACGTGAGAAGATCATCAATGAATCTGCCGATGCGGAATAAGACGTGATCAGCCCCCTCCACTGTCGTGTCAGATTCTGCAGGGAGGATGAGGTCTTGCGGCTTCAGCTCAAGGACCTGCTGGTCATTTTCAAGCGGCTTGCTGTCTATATCTACAATGTACCCCATCTCTCGGAGGCGCGCGACTGACGTGCCGATCTCCATCGGCTTGAAATGGGTGATGGGCAGCTCGCTCATGTCATACCGCGTGGTGCCGTCCTTGTTGACATACACATCATGCGTCGCCCGAAGAATGCCCTTTGCGAGATGTTCGGGGATGTGATCCTTGTTGGACGTTCCTCGGATGCCTTTGATAAGATCCGGATAGTTCGACAAGGCAAGCCTTTTTACCACATCCTGAAAATAAGAGGTGATAGGAAAGCTTCTTCTCTCTGACGACCTGCACGGCCCGTGAGCTTCGCAGGCGCGCGTCTGCTTCGGCCCGCACACCTTGCAAAAAAAGAGCTGGACAGTGGCAGCGCGGCAACCCTCGCACACCCTAAACAAGGATTCCTTATCACAGGCATGGCATTTGTACAGGGGAAAATTGGACGTGACCTTGCCGCCAGCCATCGCTGCCTGAAAGCTGCGGAGCCTGCCGCCTTCATCACCGACAGGAAACAGCACTTGCGGCGATCCTGTCAAACGGCGCATTTTTGCCTTTTCCGGCCTGCCCATCCTCGCACCGATGAACGTCCCGAGCTTGTCGCGAAGAAGAATGGGGGAGTGGAGCTGCAGGATCTCCAGCGGCTGCTTGTCAGGATGCGGCTCAAGAAGCTGCTGAAGGGCAGAGAGGGCATCAGGAAGAGAATGGTGAGAACCGATCAGTTGCGCGACAAGAGCGGTTGCCTCTTCATGTTCGATGACAACAAACTCGTTCATCGCACACAGGTGCGGGACGCCAAGCAATTCCAGTGTCCGTTTTGCAGGCAGGTCAAGAGGGATCACGATCTTGCCGATACCGGCTTTTTTAAGAGCTGCACCACCTGCGTCTGTTCCTGGCACGCTGCCTGCTTCCTGATCGGATAGTTTGGCTAGTTGATCCTGTTGATCTTGCTGAAGGCTTGCTTTCTTCATCCATTCCAAGAAGAGGGAGAACTGCTCTCTGCTAATCGCGTTCCAATACCAGGTGAAACGCGGATGGAGCGGCACGGAGAGCAGCCGGGACAAGCCAAGGCATTGCTCGATCGAAAGGCGTGTCATTGACGGCTCCTTCAGCATCCTGCTTGCTATACTGCTTGCCATCGCGCTTGCTGGAGTTGCTGCCAGATCAGAAGAGCGAACAGCTCCGGCAAGAGGGAGGGTTTCAGTGGGATTAAAAGATTCTAACGAGCAAAGAAGGGCAGAGAGCGCTTCAGCATGCGTCTCTTGAGGGTATCTCTCTGTCAGGGCCTTCTTGATTTCTGCCGCGTACCACTCTTCGCAATATCCTGGCGGAACAAGAAGATGCCCATTGGCAGCGAAGTCACCATAATTAAATAAGATGTCACCAAGGTACACGATCTCTTCTATCTGGGAGTGATATCTTGATGCGTCTCCAACAGTATCGAGCCGGACAAGAGAGCCGTCATGAAGCAGAACGATGGGGCCGTCGATCGCATCACACACCGTCACTGCCGCCGCCTTGCCAGGCCGCTCAACCTTCAGCTGCGTGCCGGTCGCGATGTATTTATCAAGGATGCCCTGGGTTGCAGGATGGATGGCGCAGGCAGAAAACCCCGACGTCCTGGTCCTGCCGTACCGAAGCCGAAAGCCACCCTGCCGCATGGGATACGTAAGCACAGGCCTGCCAGCGACAAGGTCTTTGATGTAGGTATAATTCGGCATGATCTTTTGCTTCTGCTCTTCTTTCTTTTCTGATTTTGCCTTAATCCTTTTTTGGAGGACAAGAAACTCTTCCAAAAACCCCCACTCGAGCCCAAACTCTTTCCCCCACACCTGCAGCCTATCCCATAATTTCTGGGCTTTTTGGGACAGGCCTTCTGCCATGACCAGGCACATACCGCCGCGGATCTTGTCCGTCTCCACCCGCGGAAGGCCCTTATGGTTGGAAACGTCAAACTTCTCCGTCGGATCGCCGCTTACCTCGACAGGAATGTGCTGCGCCATGAAGGTGAGCTCTTCTCCAGAAGGGAAGTATTGGAGGTTGGAAACACGCTCATGATAATCCTGAATCTCCGCAACATACCTTTTTACTTCCTCCTCCGACGGGTCAAAGGCAGCATATCCCATCACGCGGCGGACATAGTCAGCGATGATAACTGAAACAGAAGCCGCTGTCCCGCCTGCCCCTCGGATCGGGCCGGCATACAACACGGAAAAATAATCCCCCTTGCCGTCCCGCCGCGGCTTGAGCTTGAGCTCGATAAATCCTTCCAGCGGGGCAGCGACAATGCCGGCCGTGCTGTAGGCCATCCCTGCCCGGATGCCGACCTCCATCGCAGTTCGCTTGTCCTGAAATTTGCAAAACGTTTCTTTTGCCACCTCTTCTGCGATGAGAAGAGCGACTTGCCAGGCGCCGCCGCCATATTTTTTTTCCAGGTCAAGAATCCTGGCGATCATGCCCGTACCGCTCAGTTCTGGCGCAGCGGCAGAGATCAATCCCTCGACGCGCTCCGCCATGTTCCTGGCGATAGGAATGTCCACCTTCGGCTCTGGATCAAACCCTCTCTTGCGGGCTTCGGCAGCAACAGCATAGACGCGGCTTGTCTCATCATCAAGATGCTGAAGGTACTGCTGCATGGCAGGGCTTGCTTCAGCCATGATGCTTCACCTGCTCTTCTGATGGGTGGGGTTCGGGGGGTGCTTGCCTGCCGGTTTCAGGCGTCATCCCTTCTTGTTCCTGTTCCACAATTTCACCAAGCCCGGGGATGCAGACAAGTGCCGGCTTGGAAAATTGCTGTTTCACAGCCAGAATCGCCGCTGAAAATTCGGGAACAAGCGATGAAAGGCGATGCACCTGGCCGCCAGAAACAACAAGCGGATCAATATATCTCGCCTTGCCGTGAACGCGAAGGTGTGACTTGCCTTGCAGCGTATCTTGCGCCTGTTCTTCTTTTTGCGCTTGCTCTTTTTCTTCAACCGCTTCAACACGGATGGAAGGATTGAGCAGGCTAAGGCGGCGCACAACAGACGGGTGATGAGAATCCATGAGACGGCGATACGCTTCGTCGTCTGTTGATACCATATCCCGCAGCGTGATGATCTTGTGCTCCATGGCTTTTTTGATGGCATCCGCCATCAGCTGGTAAATCCCTCTCTGGGTTAAAGACCCCCAAAATCCAGTCCCCATACTCATAAATCCCTGCGATGCTTCCAACGCAACAGGCAGGCTGGAAAACATGAATTTTCCCTCTCGAACAATTAGAGATGAAAGGATCTGATGAGCCTGAGCCTTTGTCATGGCGCCGAGAGCAAGGCTGTCTCTCAAAAAATAATCAAGGCGGTCAGCACACAACTCTGGAATCGGCTGTTCCAGGAGAGAGAACTGCTTTTCATCAATGAGGCGATGGATGTCAAGCCCTTCTTTTTTCACTAAGTCTACAATGGCAGAATCAAAAAGGAAAAAGTGATGGAGCTGCTCATGAACCTCCTGCGTATCCGACTGGCCGAGAACATAATCAATCACATGAGAAAACGCAGTGTGCGCAACGTCATGAAGGAGCCCTGCGATCTGCTCTTCCCTGCTCGCGCCAAATTTACGCAGGATCAGATAAACACCGACGCAATGCTCAAACCGGGATACCTGCATCCATGGCATGGTATACCGATACGCCCCGTACTGGTTCACCCCTTTGATCCGTATCATCGGTGGAGTTTCAAGGATCTGGAGAACAAGAGGATCATCAATAACAACCTCTCCATACACCCGATCCGTGAACGTAAGCGCCTGCGTCATGGGAGCAACCTCAAAACTTTAACATCTTCACTTGCCGCGTCTTGAGATTGATGGCAGGGACACGGGCAGGCTCTGGCTTGTGCCCCATCTTTTCCTGAAACGCCGTCGTAGACTGCCAGCAGCTTCCGGAGATGAGGGTGACATTCCGGTACGTTGCAGCAACTGCCTTGTGGATATGGCCGCTGGCAAAAATGTCAGGAACTTTTTCAATCACCAGCGGATCCTTTGCTGAATACGGGACATAAAGGGTGGAGGTGTGTGTCGGCGCAAGATGCCTGCGCTGAAGCAAAAATTTCATCACCAGGTCCGCACGATCATATCCCCCCTGTTCCCGGATATGGTCTACGTTGGCAATATAATAATCGAAACTGTAGCCATGATACAACAACACATCAAAGCCTGGAAATCCATCGCAGGCATCGATGTTGACCAGCGAGGGATTGCTGACGATGGTGATGTTGGGGAGATCATACAGCGGCTTTGAAAAATCATGATCGTGGCGAGGCTGCGGCTCTGCCATGCGAATCGCGTCGTGATTGCCGGCACACATGATCAGCTTGATATGCGGCGGGATCTTAGAGACGAGCCGGGCATATTCCTTGTACTGATCATAAATGTCAGGTATGATCAGCTCTTTTTCCTGTGCAGGATAGACACCCACCCCATCGACCAGATCACCGACAAAGAAGATGTACTTCACTTTCGCTGCTACGTCGCGCTGCTCATCTGTCCCCGCTTCGCCGCGGATCCAGGAAAGGAATTTCTCAAACTCATCTGGAAGAAAATATTTGCTGCCGACATGGATGTCAGACAAAAAAAGAGCGTAGGACTCCTCCGGCGCTTTTTTGAGCTCCTTGTTGAGAGGGACATCCGGGTGGATGAGGCCGTTGGCAAAGATGATGCTGTCTTTTGCAGTCCCAGTAACACCTATCACCTCGTCATGAACCAGCTCTTTTGCTGCCTGGTACACCTCTGCCTTTGTCTTATTAATAAGGACTTTTGCCTGACCTGTGGGATCTTCAAGAGTTAGTACGATATTATTGTTAGCAGTTACATTTTTTTCGGCAATCAAGCCGATGATGGACACCGGCCCGCTTTCCTTCCTCGCCTGCAGCCTAGAGATGGACATCGCACCCTGGAGTTCCTGGCGATGCTCAAGGATCCTGCGGAGGGCAGCATATCTCAGATTGAAAAAAGACACAAAATCCTGGACATCTCGTTTCTTCTCTTCCTCGTCATAAGTAAAAATGATATTGACAACGCCTGCTCCAACGTGCTGCTGGGTTGAGGGAAGTGACGGCGGGGGGGATAACTGCGATAGAGATTTTTGGTTAGGGCTGCTGGGGCGGGGGAGAGATGAACTCAAGAGAGGGGGTTCGGTGAGGATGGCGGCGCCTGCCTGCGCCTGCTTCTGGTGGAGAAGGTGATTATAAACTCCAGAAACGCATGCACCGATCTCCTCTTCCTCTCTCGGAAACGGATTGGTGGAGAGGTAGGAGGCAAGGTAGGCATCGATCAGTTCAAGATCCGCGCTTTCTACAAAAACTCGTTTAGAGAGAAGATAGGACACGGCTTCTCGCTTGATGTCCTGCGTCTTTTCTGTGAGGTTGGCAACAGTTGTTTGGTCCATGGAAAAACTCCGCGGTGGGATAGTCAGGAAGATGGTGGTGGGCC
>JACPCA010000018.1 GCA_016180035.1 Candidatus Woesearchaeota archaeon | reverse complement strand
CGGGCTGGTATTGCTTCCATCACAAGTGTATAGTGATGGGATTTTTCCGTTGTTGGAAAATGCGCTGCTTGTTAGCTGAAGTGATGGCATGGTCGGCACTCCGTTTTGTGGTTTTATTCCTTGTTTAGTTTGCTCGGTGTTTGGCGATACCTGTTGCTTAGTCACAGTGGACGAACAGGCTGAAATGATGATGAGCGCAATTATAATTGTAACAATTTTTATGATTATTGTCATGGCCTGTTTTAATCATTGTTGGCGATAACTGATTAGAGTTCTTGCCCTAACTTCATGATACTCTCACTAATTTTTTTGCGGTGTTCTCTTGACTCAAACCAAAAATAATAAGCTACAAAACCGGCTAAAGATATTATAAATATTAAGATAACATTAACAATAATAAATGAATACTTATTAAACTGAAGAACACTTATCTGATACAGTCCAAGGGCGACGCCTAATCCACCAATAATTACTCCGAAGAAGATATCCCAAAAGCTTGAAAATATAGTGTGAGCTTTTGAAATTTGACGTTCATAATCAAGAGTTAACTGCACCAGTTTTACTTCTTTCTGATCGTTTTTCATCAGTCTCCCTCATTAGGTAGATCAAAGAGTATAAACTTATAAAAAAATAAATCATGAAAAATAATAAATACTGTTTATTTTTTAGAATGAATGATAATATAAGAAAAAAAAGAGCAAACCCGAAACCGGATGTTATTAACAGTGAAAATATGATTAGTTTAATCTTCTTGATCTTTGATACGCCGCTGCTATCTTGAACATTCAGCCAGTCCATAACCTTTTTTGACAACGTCATCATAATCCTCCAAAGAAAGCACGGTTGATTGGTTCAGTTCTTTTATTGAACATCTCGATAAATCATAGACTTTATTCGTTGACGTATCTAGAACGTATCTGTTTTCTGTTATCGCATTATGAGATTGCAAGCTACCAAATGCGATAAGAAGGATAAGAGAAATTCCACCTATCACGATGTCTTGTTGCCCTTTTTTCTCTAGTGCCATCCTATCTAACTAGTTATGCCCTATTTATATATTTTGCTTTATTTGACAGGGTTAGTAGAAGATTCAGCTCTTCCCTCGTCCTATGGCACCTCACATAAATATCATCTCCTGACCTTGCAAGTGAAAATGGTATATCGCAATTGTAAGAGCTATTATGGCACCTCACATAAATATCATCTCCTGACCTTGCAAGTGAAAATGGTATATCGCAATTGTAAGAGCTATTAAATATAGGCACTGGCTTGTCAAGATACCTGTTCGGCAGCATTCGTTGCAGCCCGAATAGTGTCGGGAAATGTTGTGGCAGCAGGCCATCAGAGATGCTTGTCGGGATGGACACTGCCCCGTCATATTCTCTTTGTCCATATTGCATGAAAGCTAGCTGGACTTCGATAGGGCTTGGGATTGGAGCGCCAAGCTTCTCAAGGATGGTAAGCACCCATGGCAAGAGGCCTTGCGTGCAGCGCAGCCGCTCTTCCGTGATAAGCTGTGCAGTATTCTCTCTTGTTTCTTTCTCCACGTCAAACGGCGTGATGGCATCGTCAAGAGTCATGGTCTCACAAAAAAGAAAAAGCAGGATTGCATAAGTATCTTTCACCAGATATGTCTGGTACGATGATAAACATGGGGCAAGAAGAGCAGAAGAGTTGTTTACAGCCGCCGTGCAACCGATGTGACAATCTTATTTTCTGCTTTGAGAAGATGCTCTCCTATCGTTGAATGGTTCAGCCGCAAGGCCTTTGCTATCTTTGTAATCGTTGTTTTTCTTGGAAGCTCGTAATATCCCTGCTCGAATGCATAGAGAAAAACCCTCTTTTGCTGTTTGGAGAGCAGCTGGTGTGCAAAGTCAACTTTTCCGATGAACAGCGTTGTAACATCCCCTGCTTTCATAAGCTCCTTGCGAAGCGGCGCAATAGCGGCATGGTCCACAAGCCCAACGTGCCAGTACTCAAATCCGCCATACACCGTATGCGGCTCCAGAAAAAAGCCATGATGCTTCTGGATACTGTTCTGGACGTATCCTTGCTGATGCAGCACCACCAGCAGAAGGAGGGTGTCATCTGTCTGTTCCACCTCTTTTGCCAGCCGATAGCCTTTGGATGCCTTGAGGTAAGCTACGATCGCATCAAACTGCTGCTGATTTCCAGTGATGTAATAGAAATACTGCTTTTCCTTGGGGTTTCTTGATTGGATGTCAACAACAGTAATGTGGTGTTTTGGAAACGCGCTGCTCAAGGAAGTTTCGTAACAATGCTTATGCTTAATTTTAAAGCTGAATTTGTACATATGCTCTTTTTACTAAGATGGATATAAAAAGGTTTGCCAGAAAAAAATGTGTGGGGGTGAAGCGGGTAATGCAAAAAAAGCTCATTCTTGGGCTAGCGCTTCATCAATCCTCTTATTGAATCCCGGGCTAGAAAAGCGCTGGCGCGCCTCGCAGACTCGGTCGGTGTAGGCAGGATATTGCAGGCAGATGTCTCGAAGCCCGTCAAAAAGGTGAGCGATCATGCGATCCCCATCAACCCTTGCTATCATCTTCACAGAATAATGAGGCATGGAACTCCACAGCCTTTCCATCTGTTCTGCAAACATCACCATCTCTGATGGATACCCTTGAAGCGGAACAAGGCCTGCCCTGAGGATTTCTGGCTGCATTTCGTATGACGTATCCATCGCTTTAACGCTATAGGCAAGATCAATATCGTTTGTTGCAAGAAGTGTCTGGCGGATGCCGAACACGGCAATCTCTCTGCTGGTTGCAGTCCTGATGAGGCCGGTCAGGCTGTCAGGAGTCTTGCCAGAATCATACACGCCAAGAATGATGCCATCAGGATGAGATTCGATGACATTGCCAAGCGCTTGAACAAGCGTATCCATGGCTGGAAAAACCTGGACATATTCGAAACGCGGCTCTCTCCGTTCAGTGGTTAATTGCGCCTCTTCCATACTTGGTGGGAGGTAAAGAAGCTTATAAAGCTTGCGGGAGGATTATCGGGTAAACACAGATTTTTCCACCAGCTCAGAAACATCCACCACCTCAATCTTCCCTCCAGCCTTCACGGGCAATGTGTTGGACACGAGAATCCTGCTGATCGGCGACTTCTCCAGCTTTTTCCTTGCATCACTCAGGAACAGCCCATGCGCTGCAATCGCAATAACCTCTTTTGCGCCGTGCGACAATGCCGCTTTTGCTGCTTTAATTACCGTTGCCCCGCCGCTGATCATGTCGTCAACAATCAGCGCTGTTTTTCCGCTTATCTTTCCTGTAAATGTTATTGAAACGGAATATCCTTCCCGTTTTTTCTCCATCACTTGCAATGGTGCTTTGAGAAGCGCTGCAACCATCCGCGCCCGCTCCACCCCTCCATGGTCAGGTGCAATGACGGCATATTTTTTCTTTGGAAGGCGTTTTACAAGGCAAGGTAACACGCTCTTGTGATCAAAGGGAAGATATTGAAAAAGTTCGCTGCTGTGCACATCATATGCAACTACTGGAATATTGAGCTGGCGAAGCAAACTACACACCACTGCACCAGACACTGCTTCTCCTGGAAGGAATATCTTGTCCTGCCGTGCATAGCCGAGATAAGGTATAATCATCCGGACAACCGTTCCTTCTGCCCTGCGGACAGCATCAACAAGAAGAAACAGCTCAAGAATATTACTTGCAAGGATATTACTAATAATTGTAACATCCTTATTTTTGACGTCATCAAGAAGCCTGAGGTAGAATTCCCCATCTGCAAATATTTTTCTCTCCACTCTTATGTTTGGGAGAGAAAAATGCCGTACTGATTCGCTAAGGAGGTATTTCATTGGAGCAGCCTCACAACCTCATCATCTTCAACCTGGGTGAAGTCGCCATAAAACTGGCCGATCGCCATAAATGCTAACGGCGTTTCAAGGCAGATAACTTCATCAGCCTCCTTTTGTAATCGCTGAACAGTGTCCGGCGGCGCAACAGGGATGGCTACAACGATCTTTTTTGGCTTCTGGTTCTTGAGCACTATAATCGCCGCGCTTATTGTCGCGCCAGTCGCAACACCATCATCAACGAGAACAATAATCTTGTTCTTGACATCGTACGGCTTTTTCTTTCCTCGAAACAAATGGTATCTCTCTTTAACTTCCTTCTGTTTTTCTTGAATCTTCTGCTGAAGAAGGGACGGTGAAACCCCCAGATAGCTGATGACGTCCTTATTCAGCACAACATCATCATGGCTTGCAGCGCCAATCGCCAATTCTTCATTGCCAGGCGCACCTATTTTTCTGACGATGACCACATCAAGTGGGGCATGAAGTTCATCTGCAATTTCTCTTGCAACGGCAACACCCCCTCTCGGGATTGCAAGAACAAGAACGCCTTTCTTTGTCTTGTACTTCGTCAGCTGCTTGGCAAGAAGCTGGCCTGCATGAGTTCTGTTGCGGAACATAAACCTGAAAAGGGAAATCAGCTATTTAATGATCACGAATTGTTCGCTTCATTCCAGCCCCTCAATCTCAATATCCGTCTTCAGTTCAAGAACATCGAAGTAAATCCGCTTCTTTTCTTCCGGAGCCGTGCGAAGCTGGCGATAGCAGGCCTGAAGCTCTGCATACTTGCGCCGCGCGCCGTCGAGATTGGATTCCGCAAGCGCCTGCCTGGCGTCGGCGATGAGGCCGTACACGCCAGCATTCTCTGGCTGCTCATCGCTCATCAGCTGCCGGGCAATCTCCTGCTGGGGCTGCACGATCCTTGACACTCTTGATGCTGATCTCTCTGAAGAAGATCCTGAAGAAACAGCCATGATGGACTGATACAATTTCTGCATGGCCTCCTCTTTCTTGTCTAACATCTCCTGCCGGATGCCCATGCTCTTCTCTATCTCCTTGTACTGTTCAAGATCAGCAAGGCGGGCAGAGAGCTTTCCTATCTCTGTCTCGAGCTCTTCGCGCTCGCGCTCCATCTCCTGCCGCAGCTTGAGCTTGGCCTGTTCCAGTTGAGATGCTTCTTCTTTGAGCTGTTGAAGCTCGACGAGCTTCGATTTTTTTGAGGAAAGGCTTTCCACCTGGCAGGCATAATCATGGAGGAGCGTTTTCTTATTCTCCAGTTCTGCCTTGACGCCGCGGAGCTCGTCCTTGAGAAGGCCGAGGCTTTTGGCAACCTTCATGGCGCCTTGCAGCGAGGCTTCTTTCGCATCGAGCTTCCTGATGACCTCGAGCAGCTCCTGCTCCTTATCCTCAAGGGCAATCCTGTCCTTTTCGAGATCGAGCATCTTTGCAGAAAATTCTTCTTCATGGCGGTGGAGGAGCTTCTCGTCATCTTCCAGCATCTTGATCGTGTCAAGGAGTTCCTGCTCTTTGTCCTGGAGCTGCTGGCTTGCCAGCTTGAGCTCTCCTTCACGGGCAGACAGCTGCTGTTCTGCTTCTTCTCTCATCTTTCTGATCTCTTCAGCATGGCGCTTTTCAAGGTCGGCAAGCGCTGCCTGCTTGAGGATGATCCTGTCGTCCAGCTCTGCCTGCAGCTTCTTCATCTTTTCAGCGTGATCCTTTTCCAGGTCGCCGAAGATCTCTTCTTTCTGGAGGGTTGCCTCATCAAGTTCCTGGCGGGCGATCGTCAGCTGATTTCGCATCTGAAGCAGGTCGCTGTCAAGATGGTGCCGCTGGGCTTCAAGGTCAGCGATGTCGTGGACAAGAGCAGCTTTTTCCTCATGCAGGCGATCGTCAAATTCCTTCCTGCGCTGGACAAGCTCTTTTTCGAGGCCCATGATCTCTGCCTGGAGCTCTTTCTTGCGCTGCTCCATGGAAACGTGGGCGGCAGATTTCTTGTCGAGGATCTGCTGCTCCAGCCCTATCAGCTCATGGCGAAGCTCGCTCTTCCGCTTGGACAGCTCTTTTTCGAGGCGTGCCTGGACAGCCGGCTTGTTCCCAAGCAGGCGCTTTTCGCGGGCTAGAATCCTTGATTCTTTTTCCTCGATATCCTGCTCCTTCTGGACAAGAGCGTCTTCTTTCTTGGACAGCATGGATTTCGTCTTGTCGACGAGAGAAGAGAAGGTCGCTTCACGCTGCTGGAGATCCTTGTTGTACTCCTGCAGCCTTGCCATGTCTTCCTTGACCTGGCGCTGTTCTGCATGAAGGGCAGTGCGATGTTCCGTAAGCTCCGACCGCTGGGCGTGAAGGTCCTGCTGCTCGCTCCGAAGCTCTTTCACTTTTTTTTCGAGTTCAACCTGGTGAAGCTGAAGCGCCGTGATAGAGGAATCAAGAGATTGTTTTTCCACGATGGCAGAATGCAGGTCACTCGCTATCTTTTTCTTCATCTCTGCTGCTTTCCGGACAGCGAGATCGTCGGTGTGCTGGAGCTGATGGTCGAGATCTGCCTGCCGCGCTTCCAGCTGGTGTTCTTTTTGCAGAAGTATGTCCTGCTGCTTTTCCAATTCCTCCTGCTGTTTCTGGAGCTCTTTCTCCTGGCGCTGGAGGCGATGGTATTGGAGCACAAGCCTGCTCTTCTCGATGGATAATTTTTCTCCTACATCGTTGAGCAGGCCCTTCTTTCTTTTCTCGTCGCCTGCTTGGCGCTGGAGATCCTGAAGAGCCTCGCGCTGCACGCCAATGTCCGCCTGAAGGCGGGCTTCATCTGCCTTGAGTTCGTCAATCCTTTGGGCTGTTGCTGACTGAGCAGAGAGCTTGCTGCGGAACGCCTGCTCGCGCTGGCGGAGGAGCTGTTCCTGCTCGCGGATGGCAGACTGCTGCCGGGCCAGCTCTCCTTTCTTCTTGATCATCGCGGCATCCCAGGCCAGGATTGATTTCTCTGCCTCGGTCAGGGAGCGCTTGGAGATTGGCGGCGGAAGATGGACAGAAGAGAGGCCATCATCAAGATCAGGATTGAGAACCGTACGTCCTGGCAGGGGAGGTGGCGGCGGCAGCGAGCTTGTCCTTGGCCGTTTCGGAAGAGGGACGGAAAGAGCGAGCGGAGGCAGGCCTATCCTGGAATCCATCTGCTTGAGAAGCCATTGTTCTTTGTCTGGCGCTGCGGCACTACCCATGTCAAAACCCCCAAGAATATTATGCACGCTTCGATTTAAAAAGTTTGTGAAAAGGTTGTGGCGCAAGACCGTGTTTACCTATCCGCCGCCAGTGATGATGGCACAACCTTTATAAACCACCCCCAAATCCAACGGCACATGGCAAAAGAACAGCTCCAATGCAGTTCCTGCAAGAAGAGAGTCAGCAATGTGCAGGGCACGACCACCTTTTCCTGCCCAAGCTGCGGAAAGTATTCTATCACGCGATGCGGGCCTTGCCGGCAGATTGTCGCCAAGTACATCTGCCCTGGCTGCAAGTTTGAAGGGCCAAATTAGGGCGTGAAAGCTGATACTCATTGGAGATTATGACGGTTATGCAGAATAATTGAGGGAGTTACCCATGGCACAGGTTATCGTCACGCTCAAGGTCATGCCGGAAAGCCCGGAAACAGACCTTGCTGCCATCGAACAGCAGGCAAAGCATCTTATTTCTGAATTCGGCGGCGAGGTCGGCAGAGTAGACATTGAGCCGATAGCGTTCGGGCTGAAAGCAGTCAAGCTTCTCTTTATCATGGACGAAGACAAGGGATCAACGGAAGCGCTGGAAGAAGAAGTCGCCAAGGTTGCTGGCGTGAATTCAGTTGATGTTACCGATGTGAGAAGGACGATTGGGTAGAAATTTAGCCAGCCATATTGACTTGTAACTGGGCATAGCTAAATAATCATTCTCAAACAACCGCAGCGACAAGCGCCGCTCCAACCGGAAGCACTTTGAACACGAAGAAGCGGTAGGCCCAGGCGTGGATTTCCTGCGCGTTCTCCGCGTATGACGAGGTAAGCCTTGACATCCGATACAGCGCGAACAGCCCGATGCAGATGCCGATGATCAGAAGCGCATTTTCGAGCAGCGAGTTGCCCATGACATAAAAGAGTGCAAGCAAGGAAAAAAATAACGCCCAGATAACAGCTTCAAGACTATTTACGTTGCGCCGGTCAAGAAGAGCCATAGAACAATTCTCCAGCAGATGGTTACAGCAGATTCCTTATCTTGTCGATATTGTCAGCAACGTCTGTCCCCTTCTTCGTCAGCGTCAGCAATTTGAGCCTGCCCTGCTTGTCGAAGTGGATCAGGTCAGCATCTTCCATCTGCTGCAGGATCTTGACGACGTGCGAGTACGTGCAGTCGATCTGTTTTGCAAGGGAAGAAGCATAGACCTCGTTTTTGGAATTCTTCAGGTTGACCAGCATCATGGCCGGTTTCTCCCGAAAAAACACGTTGAAAATAGGCTTATTCTTGAACATTCCACCCAACCCCCATGCTACCTTAATATGTATGTTGGAATAATACGATTTTAGTATATAAAGTTTGTGATTGTTTGGGCTGTGTAGAAAGTCTTTCTTCAAAGCCAGACATCAAATCGCTATTTTCGGCTAAAAAACATAGATTTGGGGCGCCGCCGTGCTTAAACCCAGTGTAAGTCAAAACTCGCATCGCTTCAAACTCGTGGGCGAGTTTTGGGAATCCCCAAGAAGGGCGGCTTCACTTCGTTCAGCCACCCGAAG
>JACPCA010000008.1 GCA_016180035.1 Candidatus Woesearchaeota archaeon | reverse complement strand
GCACCAAACAAAAAACCCTCATCTGACCGGAAATCGGCGATAAAGACCCCCACGCTTTAGCGGGGGGATAGCCGATTTCCCCCAAAAAATGTTATTTTTTTCAAAGTATAGTCTTTAATAACGGAACCCCACCGTTAAAGTAATAAAAAATTTTGTTTAGCATACGTTAGATTCAGTTTCAATTGAATTATTTTTCCGTTTTTCTCCTCGCTAAACGAAGTTAGTTCCGTTAAGAAGTCTCGGTTTTCCGACGAGGAATGTACCTGAAAGGCAACGCAAAAATTGAGTATAACAAGGATCATATTCAATAAATTTGGAGCCCTAAAAACGAGAAAGGGGGCAATTCCAGGTATCCCTATCTAATCTTAATAGGTTTAGCAGGAACATTGTCCAATAAGCCATTTCTTCTTAATCTCTGATACAAGCTTGGGTCTTGCTTTTTTAATTGTCCTCTTGTCAATCCAGCATAATGCTCTTGGTAATATGCAACAGGATCATTTCCAAAATCTGTTCTTGTAACAGGAACCTGGTCCAACAACCCATCACTTCTTAATCTCTGATACAAGCTTTGGTCTTGCTTCCACAATTGTCCTCTTGTCAATCCAGCATGATGCTCTTGGTAATATGCAAATGGGTCATTTCCAAACCTACTTACTTCTGTGCGTGCCCTTCTTACTCTTTCAGATGTTTCATGGTCAAAATCAGGTATGGCCTCATCAAGCAATCTTTTCCTGCTTAATATCCTGTACAATGCGCAATCTTTTTTGGCTAATTGGCTTCTTGTAGTATCAGGATCATAGTGCTGTCTAAAGAAATTGGCGGGGTTTTGATTTTTATCTGCTCTTTCAGCCCATTTAATTCTATCTTCAAGCGGTATCATAATATTTAAAGAAAACAAGAGCCTATTTATAAATTTTACTATTTATAAGTAGTAATGCTTAGGATATTGTCCACAAATTAACAACATTGTTAAGAATAGTGGACAAGACTATCACTTAAACTGTTCTATCACCACCTTCACATCCACGCACACCCTCCACGTTCTCGGCGCATTGCTGCCGCACCTGTTCCAGTGCAGGATCTCCACCTTCTTTTTTGCGCGCGCCGCGGCTGCCTTGATCTTGTTCACGGCAGCATCGGGGATGTCCTTCTCCTCAAGAAAATCATAGAAGTGGATGACCGCCCCTTTTTTTGCAGCAGAGAAGGCAACGTCTAAAAAATCATCAGCTCCGTGCGGCAGGGGCATGATGATCCTGTCAAATGTGCGGTGAAGCTCCGGAACAGCCTTCCGCACGTCGCCATGGATCAGCGTGACATTCTTGATCTTGTTGAGCGCCACGTTCTGCAGGCCGTACTCGTGCCCGGCAGGATTCAGCTCAATGCCAACGATCTCTTTTGCCTTCGTGTGCTTGGCCAGCACGCACGGGTACGGGGCGCAGCCAGAAAACATGACGAGGACCTCTTCACCGGGCTTCACCTGCTGTGCGATCCGCAGCCGCTCGGTTCCCAACCGGACGGAGAAATACACTTTTTCGATATCCAGCAGGAGCCGGACGCCGCTTTCCACATGGACAGTCTCTTTTGTCCGCTTGCCGCCGAGCCAGGCAACCTTCTGCAGCCGGAGTGCGCCTTCATGGATGCCCTTCTTCTTCACTACTGTCTTGATGTTTTTTTGGATGCTGAGGAGCGCCTTTGCGATGCTCCGCTGATATTTTTTCATATCATCATCAATTTCAAGGATGGCGATGCTGCCGACAGAATCGAACGCAGTCTTCAGCTGTGCCAGCTTGCTTGCTGGAATCTTTCCTTGGAGCGCTTCCCGGAGTTTCATGAGACAAAATCTCCAAGCCCTTTCTGCTGGCGCTGTTTTGCGCTCTCGTCCATCTTGCCGAGCACGGCCCTGATGCGCTCTTCGGAGAAGTCATGCCTGTCGCAGAGGAGCTTGACAACAGCGTCATCATCAACCCGTTTCCATGCTATCGCGTACTCGTCCGTGGTTGGGATGTTCTGGATGGTTTCCATGATCTCTTTCCAGCCTGTTTCAAAATGATCGCCCCATCTGGCATCCTTGAACATCTCTTCCTGCCTGCCCTTATAGTCCTGCACCATCTTCAATGCCTTTTTTGGGCCGATGCCCGGGATGCCCCCGACGTTATAATCTGTTCCGATGAGGATGCAGAGCAGGACGAGCTGTTCCTGGCTGATGCCAAGATGCTGCAGGGTCTCCTTCAGCTCGATGATCTCCGGAGAGACGGACTGGTACGCTGCCTTGCTTGGCAGTTTCCTCTTTTCTGACACAGTCAGGTTGCGGACGACACGCTTGACGCCGAACATCAGGCAGTCATAATCCTGGCTTATCTCCGCGAAGGCATCTCCCTGATTTACCATGCGCGCTGCCTGGGCTTCTCCCTCTGATGGCGCTTCGATGACCGGAAGCCCCAAGGCAGCCACCAGCTTTTTCGCCTCTTCCACCATGTCTGGCGTGAGCCTGGACGTCCGCGCAGCATACTTTTTCATCTCCTCAAAATCCTCGCGCTCCTTGGCAATCTCGTAGTCTGCCTCTGCCTTGAGCTTGGCTTCCTTGCGCCGCTCCCGCTCTGCTTCCTTGAGCTTTGGCGGTGTTCCGTCGAATACGAAGGCAAGCTTGAGGCCCTGCTGCATCAGGTTTGTCGTGCGGGAGAAAAGGCCGGTCAAGTGGGAGGTGATATTGCCGTGCGAATCCTTCAGCGGAGAGCCATCATACATCCGGATCGTGGAGAGGAACTGATACATGATGTTGTACGAGTCAACAACGAGCTTCCTGTCTTTCAAGTCGGCAATGGCAATCTCTTTCTTGACGGCAAGGTCTTTAAGTTTTGTTCCCATAACGCTTTCGGGATACGGCTTGGCATTGTTTCTTTTTATATCTTTCTACTTTTCGTAATACTTCAGCTTTCTCATCTTGCTATCATCCCCTTTCATATCTTCTGTATCGTCATGGTCTTGAATTCCTGTGCCGCCATGGCTCCTGCCTTCTTTGTCACGTCGCCGGTCGTGAGGAACAGGATTGGAAGCTTTTGGGCCTGGCTTTGGATGTACGCCGTGCTGAGGTCTCCATCATTGCACCTCATCTTGTTCCGTGCCTTGCAGTAGTAATGGAGCTTTCCGACATTGCTCGGGATGAGGAGGTGAAGGTCGATCTCTGTTTCTCTCTTATTGATCTTATAACTGATAATGCTGATCTCATTCTTTGCGCAGTAGGATTGGACCTTCTTGAAGAACTTGTCCTTGTCGCCGGTGGTATCCATGAACAGGGCATCCGCACTGATAATCTGTTTTTCTCCAACGGCAGGTTCCCTATTTTTTGCAGGCTCTTCCTGCAGGCTTTTTTCTTTTGCGCCTTCGTTTTCTCTTGCCTGTTGTTTCTCTTCTTTTCTGCTGCCGTCTTCTCTTGCCGCTCTTGGCCTTGGCGGCCCGCTTGCCTGTTCCCCTTTTTTTTCTTCGCTCTGTTTTTCTTTCTCTTGCTCTTTTCGCGTTTCTTGGGCTGAACGTGCCATCGGCATGGGTTCTTGCCGCGGCGCCGATTCTGGAGGGAATGGAATGTTGACTACTGGTTGGAGAGGGTGTAAAGGCGGTGATGGCATGGAGGGGGATGGGGCAGGGAGGGATATTTTTTCTTCCATGGCTTCGTCAAAAAAGGGGCGGATCAGCTCTTCTGCAGCAGGGGTTGGAAGAAGGTACCATTTCCAGAATATCTCCATCGATTGTGCAGTTTCAACCTCTAGCTTGACTGCGAAATCCTTGATCTCTCGGAGCGTTGCCCGGACAAGCGGTTCCTGCTCTTTATCGCGGAGAATTTTCTTTTCCCGAAGCAGGTCATACGTCCTGCGCTCTTTTTCAGGGAGATGATGGGAAAACAGCTGAAGCTTCTCTTCCTGCCCTGGCGTATAATAAAGGGGGGAGCCTCCGATCTTCATCGTGGTCAGCCGGAGCTGTTTCCTGTCTACCAGTTCGGAGAGCATGGCGGCTGCAAAGAGCACGTTGGTCTTCAGCTCCTTGTTGATCGCCACCGGAAGAAGCGGGCCTTTCTGGCGGACGAGCTGGGCTACGGTGTCTTGCAGGGTCATGCCTGCCAGAAGCGGCAGCCGTTTTATATGTTTTTATGTTCCAAAACTGGTTTTATTCCAAAACCACCTTTGGAATTTTATGCGCTTACGGCCGCATCCACTGGATCTCATAGAATGTCACATCTCCTTCATCGTCCGCCACGCCGATCATGAGGCGCTTCTTCGTGCTGTGGGCAACCCGATTCTTCGCAGAGAAGTCACGCCAGGTCATCACGCTGCTTTCATGGACAGGGTACACGATCCATTTGGCATGGTCCTCGCCGGGCTTGACGCCGCGGTCGTACACGCGAAAGTCTGCGCCGAACTTGAGCGCGGTCTTGACGATGTAGCCCCTGCTCCGGATGTCCCGGAAGACGCGGTAGCGGACGCTGATGTTGGGGTCATACCTGCGCGCCTTCACCATCAGCTGGTCGGCCGGCAGTTCCTTGCCGCGCTTGTCTTTGACGGTGAGCTTCTCTTTCTCTACCAGGTATATCGCCTCGAGAAGAGAGAGCTCGACGCACTTGTTCACGATCTGCCCGTACCTGCCCTGATTGGCGATGTCGCGGGCCGCGTCGGAATCTTCGGTAACGACTTTTTCTTCTACCAGTTTTGCTTCTACTTTATCTTTTGTCATTGTTGTTTCGGCAAGGGGCATTCTGCCACGCTCTTGAGCATGATTGCAGGCCCTTGTCGCCTCCAAGGCGGCGGAGAGACTCGAACTCCCGATGACCGGTCTGCAGCCGGTTGCTTTAGCCGCTTAGCCACGCCGCCAACGGTCCCGAGGGGACTTTCGACGGTATATAATACTTTCTCTGCATACCGTTTTCGAACCCCCGACCTTCGGCTTAGAAGGCCGACGCCCTATCCAGGCTAGGCTACGGGACCATAACCGGCTTGTGAAGGCGGCTGGTTTTTAAAGGTTGTTGTGGGGTTTCGATGATTTTATAAGACAGTTCCTGTTTCTCAAAGAAATGGTGGATCACTTTTCAACTTCAGCACAACTTGCTCCTTCGTTCAGGGAATCCGATGTAGCAGAATTAGCGCGCTCCATTATGGCTGATCCTTCAGCGTTTGAAGAACTGGCACTTCAGGGAGGAACTGCACGGCGAGTCTATCCTCTTGGTGCTTTTTCTGCTGGTGGCGAGCAACATCATGCTGTCCTAAAACGGTATAACGAACCTGCTTCCGGCCATGCCGTGGCATTTGAGCCAACGCTGTTCTATGTTGCTTCCGTGCGAGGCCACGTTGATGTTCCGCGGTTCTCTTTCATTGTTCAGCACGGCTTTGAATTTGGCCTTGTCGGTGAAGACCTGTCTCAAGGCGGCAAATATGCTGTGGAGGAATATGTCCTGGCTGCTTACAATACGTCAGTGGTAGATCATGCTGTTCGTACAACTCATTTTCACGAACTGAACATGGTGCTTAGTACCATCGATTACAAAGCATTTTTTAGGTTTACCAGGTCAGAAGCATATGGCAGGATTGATGCTAAAGATATAGGCGTTCCAATCCTTTACGGAACCTCGTTTGTTGTTCGTTCCGGCGATGAGATTACACGGCTTGTTTGCGGGGATGTAGACCAGCTCTACCCTTTTTTTAAAGAATATGACAAGAGTGCAGAACCCTCATCTTCTTTTTACACAGAGAACCGGCACAGAGTTCGTGACTTGCTAATCCAACTTTAATGCTCACGGCAGCCAGGTCTTCTTGTGGCAGTATTTCTCTAAACAATCTCCACCTTAAATGACTTGTCATCAATGGCCTCAATCCGTAATTTCTTTCCAATGCTGACGCCATAGTCCCGCAACTTTTCAGGGAGCGTTATTCCCATGCTGTTCCCTATCTGAATAACCTGCTTTTCCTGGTCTATCGCCTGGTGGAATTCTACCCGCTTCCGAAACTCCTTAGCTTGCTCTTTGGTCAAGGTCGTGAACTGGCAGGCATCACACACCATTGCCTTGGTGAGGATATGATCTAGCTCCATGTCTTGTTCTTGGAGATGCCCCCCACAGTCGCACGTTATCTTCCTTTGTTGAGCCATACTCTCTTGGTATAATCAAAGTTATAACTGGTATAACTAGTTTATGGTGCTATCGGCTCTGTAGAAAATATCATGGCTTATACATAGCGCCGCCGTATCTAAACTTGGTTTAGGTCTTTTTTCTTTCCCACCTCACCTTGCAGGGTGGGAAAGAAAAAAGAGTCTTCAGTGAAAGTCACGGCGGCGCACCAAAATCTGGATGACATTTTTTACAGCGCCAAAAAATGAACAAAAAAGAAACCCCTCACGGCAGCCAGGTCTTCTGGTTCTTGATCTTTTCCGGCAGATAGGTGTCAATGACGAAATTCAGCGAATGTGCGGCGAAGGCCTGCTGTTCCACTCTCTTCTTCATCAAGACCATATGGTCGAGAGCTTTCTGCCAGGCCTTGTAGTGCTGGACGAAGGGGTCGTTCTTCATGCCGTCCCGGACGCGCTTCACGTCAATGTCTTTCAGCGGATGCGTCGGCAGCTTGTAGTCGATGATGTCCTGCGGCGTAACGCCGATGAATTTTGCGTTCGGCACGCAGAAGTACTTGTTGATGTGCGCGGCATTGCCGGAGCCGACTTTCAGCGTGCGATAAATATTGAGGTATCCGTAGGGATCGCCGTCGGTGAAGACATATACGGGAATTTTCATGTCATCCGACAGCCTTCTGATAAACCTTCTGCAGGCGCGTGTCGGCACGCCGCCCATAGAGACCAGGACGCAGTTGGCAGTCTTCCAGTAGTTATGCTTCACCAGCCGCTGGAACATACCTGCGGTCTCGATCGCCAAGACAAAGTCCGCTTTTGTCTCGAACTTGAGGTGCTCCACGCTGGTCGGCACGGAATACGCGCCAGAGCCGAACTTGGTGCAGTCGATGCGCAGCTCTTTTCCAGTATCATCCTTGTCGATGACAACGAGCTTTCCGGCGACCGCGCCGCCTTTCTCTTCCGGGACGAAGCCGATCTGCTCGCGGTTCACGCTGAGCATTGCCTCATAATCGTCCATGACAGTATCTGATTCCGGCTGCTCCTTGAACCGTGCTTCACCCCAGTTCTTGGAGATGTAATACATCTCTCTCTTGGTGGCGATGTCGTCGGTCTCCACGAGCTTTTTGGACTCGTTCATCATCAGGAGCGTCTGTGCGAACGTCTTGACCGTGGAGGCCGTGAGCGTCCTTGCCTTCTTTTTGCCGAGCACTTCAAAGTATCCTTCTTTCTCGTCGTATTTGACGTTCTGGAGCGAGCGCAATGGCATGCTCAGCGTTGGCGCTTTTATCTTGATGATCTTCTGATAGACTTCATTGGCAATAGCCTTGATGTCTTGTACGATCTCCTGAGGGCTGTGCATCTGTACCATTATTCATCCGCTCCGTCTTGTTCTTTATCTTGCATCATTATCCGCCATCTCTTCTTGTTCTTCACCTTGCAGCATTACTCATCCATCCCGCCCTGCTCTTCGCCGGACTCTTCATTCTCTTCATCATCATTTTTCTTTCGGCGCTTTTTCTTGCCGCTGCCATTCTCTTGCTCTTGATCATCTCCTTCTTTATCGTTCTTCGCGCCTGCTTCTCCTTCATCCTCTTCTCCTTCCTGCCCGATGCTGGCGAATTCTTCATCATATTCCTCATTATCATCGCTGATATCCTCGATTTTTCCTCGTTTTTCTTCAAGAATCTTTTTGAGCGATTCTGATATCTCTTCCTTATTATTTTCCTTGAGGCTGAGCAGTTCGCCGAGAGCGCTGCAGACGTAGGGGATGTACTTTTCAATGTATCCCCTCTTCTTGAGCTCGTCGGTGAGGCGGCGCTTCTTGTTGGTGTAGCGCGCCAGCTCTCGGCCGCACTCCTGCAGGGCAAGCCTCATTTCCTTGATGATCTCCGGATAATGCGCCATGGCTTCTTTCGCTTCTGACGTGAAGGGCACCCAGACAGAGGACATATGGATGAGGATCACCGCAGGGCCGATCGGCAGCGCCCCCCTGCTCTGCTGCAGCCCATAATTCCTCCATACCGTATCAAGAATCGCTTTGGTCGATGAGCAGGCTGCCTGCTGGTACTGGAGCGGGACGCGGTTAGCAAACCGCATGACACGGGCAGGCTCTTCTGCCCCAAGCTCGCCGCCGTACGCAACAGCTGCTTCAATGATGAACGGATTGCCGCGGTAGACGGACGGCGGGCGCGTCGTGGCGCAGTAGAATTCCGCGTTGATCTCCTTCTTGAGCCCGCGCTTGAGATTCTCTTCTCCGATCGGGGATAAGCAGTCGGTAGGAGGGGAGATGATCCTGACTTGAGGGATGGCTTTCATGAGGCGCTCGGCCTGGTCTCGAGACACCTCCTGCGGCTTTTGGGAAGGAAGCATCCCTGCCTTGCTGCAGATCTCTTTTGCCGTGCCGTCGCCGACCCGGGAGAATTCCGTGGTGAAAAAGCTCTGCAGCGTCCTTGCCTCGGTAGCGTCAAGCATCTTGATCAGCATGCCAAGCTCGACGCCATGGGGGTGCGGCTTGATCTCTTTCGTCTCCGGCGGGAGCTCGTCTGTTGCCCGCGGGAAGATGATCTGCTCTGCCTTGGGGTTCGTGTAGATGATCGTGCAGTGCGGGTTCACGATGGCAGTCTCCTTCAGGTACATGTCGACGGACTGAAGGCCTTTCTGGTAGATCGCTTCAAGATCAAGCTCTATTCTCGTGCCGTGATCCTTTTTCCATTCTGTCTCTTCTTCCTTGGCGATCTCTGGCGTGTTGTTCTTGGTGTCAAGATGGAGCTCAAAATAATGCGCGGGATGCTTCGGTGATATTTTTGATACGATCCCGATCCGCCTTCCGGTGCTGAGCTGGCCGTAGAGCGCTGCAGCGCTGATGCCGATGCCCTGCTGGCCGCGCGTCTGGGAAAGCTTGTGGAACTTGCTGCCGTACAGGAGCTTGGCAAAAATGTTGGGGATCTGCTTCTTGATGATGCCCGGGCCGTTGTCCTCTACAACGATGCGGAACCGGTCATTCTGCATATCAATGATCTCCACGGAAATTTCAGGAAGGATCTTTGCTTCTTCGCAGGCATCCAAAGAATTGTCCACTGCCTCTTTTACTGCCGTGAGGAGCGCTTTTCGCTTATTGTCAAACCCAAGAAGATGCCTGTTCTTCTCGAAGAATTCTGCGACAGAGATATCCCTCTGCTTTTTTGCCATCTCATGCGCTTTTGTAGCAGTGTGGCTGTCATGATCCTCTTTCTCTTCTTTTCCCTGAGGGGAGAGCGTTGTCTGCGTCATGGTGGTTGTTTGCCGCTGTTGGCATCTGCTGGTAGGGTAAATCATCTATAACTGGTGGGGTAAAGCAGCTATACGGTGCCGCGATGCAGTGATCGCTGCGCTTCTCCGCTTTTCAAGGCAACTGTTTTATTAATGTTGCGATTATTCGTTTTGTGAAAAGTAATAAATTTCTCAGTGTCGCACGTTTGGACAAAAAATAACAAAAATGCCAAATGGGCATTAACGGACATCCGCGCCGTCGCGTTTAATTTCATAAATTCCATTTTTTTGCTCCACACTGTTGAGGAGCAAAAAAATGGACATGAACAACAGATTCATGCGTGGCGGCGCCGTAACCCGTTGTGCCCCTGGCACATTTATTATTTTTTGTTACAAATTGCAAGAAAAATGGATTGGAAGAACAATGTGATAGGCGACGGCGCCATAACCCGTTACCGGCTCTGCCGGTTTTATTATTTTCTATCAATCCGTTCTCTGCCTACAAAGAAACTATAACTGCCGGAAGCTGCGGTGTTTTCTCTCCAGCCATTTATAGACCGTAGCATGGGTGCTTCCGGAAAACAGCATCTCCACCGCCTGCTTTGCCATAAGAACGCGCTCTAACGGCCCAATGATGCCGATCGTCTTTCCATACACGCGAATGTGCGTTTCAGTCAGTTCCTCAATCGTCCTTCGCGCCCTGCCATCTTCTCCGATGATGCGGGATTTCACTCTCATCATCCTCTTTTTTGACTTGCCGAGATACTCCGAAAGCGGCAGGGTCTCGAACGAGTAATCCTGCTTTAGAAGCAGCCTTGCGATGTCCGGATTGAATCCGCGCCCGATGGCACGGATGATCTCTCTTGCGCTGAAAAGAAGGATGGTGTCCTTTCCCCGTATCGTGACATCGCCTTCTTCGGAGTCGATCTCAAGACGGGTCTGTGTAGCCCGCTCGATGTCTTTCTTTGCTGATCCTGCCTTTCCGATAAGGATGGCAACGCGGTCCTTTGGGATCTTTAGTTCGTCAGTATATTCTGGTTGGTCAAGCGTCATACATATCCTCAAGTGACATTATATTCTTCGTGCTGTTTATTCTATTCCCGCCTATTTATCCTATCCCTGCCTATTGGTCTCCGTCACCATCTTCTACCAACATCCCACCCACTTCTGGCGTATAACGCTTCCTTTTTAAAACTTTCCACTCTATCCACGTTATCAGTAGCAACTTTTATAAACTGTTTGCCTCTTGCCCATTTCTATGAATCAATCAGTATCCCATCAGCGTATCAGGCGTATAACTCATCTTGTTGTCCCTGTCTTTCTTCTCTTTCTTGGCCTTGCCCTTGTTTCCAGCATTGCCCAGGAAGAGCCTGCTGTGGTGGACTCTGTTTCGGATGACACACTTGTCGGAGAAGCCGCAGGCATGCCAACAGACACCACCTCCGACATCACGTCTACTCTCCCTCTTTTGTCGCTGATCATCAAGGACATCACCTCCAATCAGATCATCTCTTCTGTTCCTGTCATGATTGAAGTCCGAAACTTGAATACCGGCTTTCAGGAGCATGTCACGCAATACTTATCCGAAGCCGGTGTCTTGACATACCGTATATCCACTGGAAATTGGGAAATAGGAGTCAAAGTGCTGAATCAGACATCGAATGAAGTGGACTATTCTGCAGAGCATCACTTCAACATCCAGTCGACAGACACCAGGGTAGTGAAGACTTTTTATGTCAATCCGGTGGGAATGCTTGAAGGCGTTGTGGTGGATAGCGAGAACCATCTTATTGCTGGAGCAGAGCTTGACTTCATGTGCAGGACTGATGGTGACATCGATTTTCCGTCGAAGACAGACCGATATGGGTCATTCCGCTCCGTCCTTGTTCCTGCAGGGACATGCAAGATTTTTGCATCATTCCTGAATTCTGTTGGCGTTGTTGAAACTACTGTTGTCCGAGGAAACGTGGTCAGTGTCAAAATTGAGCTGGATCAATCTGCGCCGCTGGCATTTTCTCCAGGCTTGGCAGGGTATCTGGTGGGCATCGTTGTTGTTATTGCTGGAGGCATCATCCTGTTCATCAGCATCCGCCAGCGCCTTCGGAAAAGGTTTCAGCGGGAGCTGACAGAAGTTCGCCAGGTGCTCGAGACCAATATTGAAAAAAAACTGAAAGAAACTGGGGCAAAGACAAACGGTTCTGCTCCGATAGATTCAGAAGAGCCGGCCAGCACATCACCCTCTTCTGCATTGAATCCGCGCGCGCGTGATATTATGAAGACGCTGAATGAGCGGGAAACAAAAATTGTCGATGCGCTGGTCCAGAACAAGTTCGAGGCATCCCAATCGGTGCTTCGCCACCTGACCGGCATACCGAAGACGTCTTTGTCACGATCGTTCTCTTCTCTCGAGGCAAAGAAGGTTCTGGGTGTTGAGAAACAGGGAAAGATGGTCAAGATAAAATTGACGGATTGGTTCCTTGGGAAGGATTAAGCACGGGTATTTCTTTTATTGGGCTCTTTTCTATCCTTCAAACCAGTTTTGGGGCGCTTTTTACTGCTTTCTATACGCCGAGATCCGCAAAAAATTTATAAATGAGTCCTTTTTATGAGAAAACTTGGCTATCTTTGATGTGAGAACCAAAGTTCCACATCTTTTTTCTTTTTTTTTCTTCGACGAGACAAGCGCTCCAATACATCCTACTTTTCTTTCCTTCTCTTGCCACTCCCTTTCTTCTCTGGCGCGCTTCTGAGTCTGCTGGTGATCTTCTGTATCATCGTGCCTGCTTGGAGAGGCATGCCGCTTTTCTCGAAATAGGCCATGACGTTCCTCACATCCCTTTCGAGAAGCTCTTGAGCATTGCTCCCCTCTGTTGTCGTCGATTGGGACATGTCGATCAGGACGGGCTTATCATCCCAGTTGAGGATATTGAACTTGGAGAGATCCCCATGGATCAAACCTGCGCGGTACAGGAGCGCCATCTGGGCTTGGATGATCTCAAAAAAATGTTCAGGATTCGCTGGCGGGCAGTCCTTCAGTTTCGGTGATGGCTTGCCTGCTTCCTTATCGCCGATGAGTTCCATGACGATGATGTTGTCAAGCACGGCGTAGGGTGTTGGAACCCTCACGCCAGCCTCTCTTGCCTTGAGGAGGTTGCGGTATTCGCGCCGTGCCCAGGTGAAGATGACGTGGCGGCGGTTTTTCTTCGGCAGCGGGTATCTCGGGTCGAGCTTCAGGTAATCATACATCTTGTTGAAGTCGCAGTTTTCCACACGGTAAATCTTGATGATGCAGAAGCTCTTGTCTGCCTTTCTGGCAGTAAACAGGTTTGCTTCTTTTCCGATGGATATCGGGCTTTCCAGATGAAGAAAATGGCCTTGAGAAGAGAGCTTGAACAGGCATCGTTCGGTATGGTTGTCGAATACTGCCTGGGAGGTCCTGAATTTTTCGCGGGTGATGGGGGGCATGGTTCTTGAGATCTCTGTTTCAGTCCAATTTGGGCTGGCCATCTTTATAAAATGAGCTGGTTCGCCTCTTCAGCTGTCTCTTCAGAGCCGTTTAGCCAGTAAGGTTTATATACAACTCTTTCTTCCTGTTTAGTAGTTAAAAACACCCTGTTTTTAACCCAACATGTCTAAACACCTCTTTCCTCTGGATGGCTTCGGCTATCCAGGGGAATTTTTGTTCTCTATCTGCAATTTCCTACCAGTACCTCTTTATCCAACCCTTATTATCCCTGTATCACTTATATCCATAAGCTTTATTAAGGAGCTCCATTATTGTCTTCTTGTGAAAATGGGTCCTTGTATGAACTGAACATTCTGTTTGGTGGTGACTATAAGACACTCTTTCACGATCCAGCCCGATACGAGAGTACCCAAGGGAGCATACGATAAACTCAAGCCATGAGCTTGGGAGTTAGTACGTCGGGCGACAATTTTCCATTCATTGTTGTAAGAATTGTTACTCAAGACATAAAGAAAACGAGACCCAGAGAAAGCAGATAGAATAGAAAGCAAATAAGAGATTATCACGTTCCTTTATCCATCCTTTTATGACCGTGAAGAACAGATTGAAAAAGGTCTGTTCTGTTTGCTGTTCTGTTCTTTGTTCTCTTGGCGTTATCGTGAAAAATAACCAACTACGCAACGGAGGGTTCATACCATGGGAAAGATCAGTCCAGTATCTGCAAAATATATCATTCACTCAACGATCGACATTGACGGTGTTGTTGACACGCCTGACGTTATCGGCGCGGTATTCGGCCAGACTGAAGGCCTTCTCGGAGCTGACCTTGAGCTGAGAGAGCTCCAGCGTTCCGGAAGGATCGGCAGGATTGAAGTCAACGTCGACACCAAGACAGGAAAGACGAAAGGAGAGATCATTGTCCCTTCATCCCTTGACAAGGCGGAGACCGCTATCATCGCTGCCGCGTTTGAGATCATCCAGCGCATCGGCCCCTGCAATGCCAGGATACGCGTCACCAAGATCGAAGACGTCCGTGTTTCCAAGCGCACCTTTGTCGTGACAAGGGCAAAAGAGCTGCTGCGAGACATGATCGACAGCGTCATGCCGGATTCTCAGGAATTGGCAGATGAAGTTGCATACTCTGTCAGGGTCATGGAAGTCCAGGAGTACGGCAAGGACCGCCTTCCTTGCGGCCCCGGCATCGACGATATAGAAGAGATCATCCTCGTCGAAGGCAGGGCTGACGTTCTCACCATGCTGAAGCACGGCATCAAGAACGTCGTCGCCATGAACGGCACGTCCGCAAGCCAGACCGTCATTGACCTGTGCCGCAAGAAGGAAGTCACGGTCTTTGTCGACGGCGACAGGGGCGGGATCCTGAACATCAAGGAGCTCCTCCAGGTCGCTTCCATCGATTTCGTGACCAGCGCGCCAGACGGAAAAGAGGTTGAAGAGCTGACGAAGAAAGAGATCCATCAGGCTCTCCGGTCCAAGATGACGGCAGAACAGTTCCAGCAGGAGATGGATAGTTCATCACGGATGTCCCAGCAGCCGCAGCGCAGCTTCAACAAGCAGCAGCCGCAGCAGGCACCGTCAAGGTTCGCAAGGCCGCCAATGCAGGGGCAGTCGCCGCCGCCTTCGATGGCAAATGGGCAGCCGCCTGCTTCGTCTTCCCGTGGAGCTTATCCGCCGCCGCGCTCCCGCGCCGCTATCTCTTCAACAGAAAAAAGCACGTTTAAGGGAATGCTCGACGACCTGATCGGGACGAGGGGAGCCTTCATCCTTGATGAAAAGCTCAACATTCTCGGAAAAGTCCCCTTGACAGAGCTTGTCCCGACGGTGAACAGCCTTGGTTCCGGCGTCTATGCAGTCATCTTTGACGGCAGCGTCGATCGGGAAATCGTCCAGACTGCAGAAAAGTCAAGGATCAAATTCCTCATCGGGATGGGAACTGACGCCAAGCTTGGCGCCTCTCCAGTCCAGGTGCTGACCGCAGAGCAGCTGGCGTAAGGATCAGCTGTTATTTTTCTTTCATTTTCTTTTTGTGATACTGTCAGGCCTGTGTTTATTCTAAGATGTGCTATACTAACTGATGTGAACTACAGAAAACAAAATACCCGGCTTCGCTACGCTCAGCGGGTCACGGGACATCTGCGTCGCCACGATCGCAGTACTTTATCAATTCCGTTTTTCTTGCCCTACACCAGTGAGGGGCAAGAAAAACGGACATAATCTATAGGCCTATGCGTGGCGGCGCCGTAACCCGTTACCGGCTCTGCCGGTTTTGTTATTTACTTCTCTTAATTCCCCCAATCAGTAGAACAATAATCTTTTCAACTAAAAAATTTGGGGGCGCTGGGATTCGAACCCAGACCTGCTGGTCTCTTCATTGAAGCGAAAGCTTCAACAGACCACAGCGTTTCATCATCGCTGCAGATATTCTGCAGCTCATCGCTCCATTGCTGGAGCCAGCCATTCTAGCCAGGTTATACTACGCCCCCGAAGGCATAGTCTCTATCATAACCCGCATGATTCCCACGTCATTTATAAGGATTTCGGGATACAGCAGGGATACATGGAGTGTTTTATGTTTGCCTTCCTAAACTTTATATACCAACCCCTCCCTATGAAGTTCATGCGATCCTTTCAAACCTTTGGCGATCATGGGAAGAGTGTACTCTTTATCCCATCCATCCTCATCCTCCTTGTTGTTAGCAGCTGTTCGCCTGTGCCAAACACTCTCCCTCCTTCTGCAATTTCCCCTCCGCAATCTGATGACCAGCCCATTCGTCCTGCTTCATGCGCTGCGGACGCTGACTGCATCACTGCCGGCTGTTCTGGAACGATCTGCCAATCTGTCAGCGCCGATCCTGCCATAACCACCTGTGAATGGAAGGAAGAATATGCCTGTTATCAAGATGCTTCCTGCATCTGCGTGAACAAGGCTTGCCAGTGGGGGGATCAGGCCGGACTCGATACTTGCTTGAGCAAGCACCGCGAGGCGTTGTCATGATCCTTATTATCACCGGAACTCCTGGAACAGGGAAAACCACTCTTGCAAAAAGGCTTGCGAAAGCATGGGGGTATACCTATGTTGACGTGAACGCCCTCCTTAAGAAAAAGAGACTGGGGGAGAGTTACGACTGGAAGCGGCGCTGCACGGTTGTTGACGAGCAAAAGCTCGGCAGGGAGCTCGATGCGCTTATCATGACTGCTTCCGACAGAGAAAAGCAGCATGCCAAGAAGCAGGCCAACCTCATCATCGATTCCCATCTCTCTTATTCTGCTTCCCCCAAACTTGTTGATGCCTGCATCGTGACAACCTGCAGCCTGAAGACGCTCTATCAGCGCCTCAAGAAGAAAGGCTACTCCAAACAAAAGATAGATGATAATCTGGAATGCGAGATCATGGAAGCCTGCCATTCTGACGCTGTTGAGCACGGCCATGACCCTATCATCATCAATACTGCAAAACCAATTTCTCTGCCGCGCATCATCGCCCTTCTTCGTCGTCATGGCGGTAAAGGGTATCCCAAACATAAACTGACCTAAACCATAATACTTCAGCTTCCTGAAGCAGGGAGAGCATCATTGAGGTCGAAATCCTCTCGTTTCTTTGTCGGGCGCGTTGCGGGGGGATGCCCCATCCGGGGACGCAGCGCCCTCCATTTTACGTCGAGGATTTCGAAGATGCTCTCCCTGCTTCATTGTGAAGCGTTACCGTCTTCTCGCCTTCGCTCAGGGTATTGAGAACTGACATTCCCCGGATGGGGCGTCCCCCTTGTCAGTCTCGACAAAGACATGGAAGAGGCTCGACCCCTGGACGGTAACGCTTCACAAAGCTGAAGTATTACCCTAAACCACAAAGTATAAAAAGCGCAGGCCTTATTTATCAATGATGGATAAAAAAAGAGGCGATGCTCCCTATCCGCGTGCTGCAGTCATCATTGTTCTTGCCTTTGTCGCCATCAGCATCGCAGTCTTGTCGTCCTTTTCTGAGTTTCCAACGGGGGACCTTGTCCTGCAAAAGCTTGACGTGAACGAAAACATCGGCCAGGAGTACCGCTCCTTGACGAGCCATGATTGGGACGGCCTTGCTGACGGCTCCCTCTTTACCAACGAAGGAAAGGCAGAATACTCCCAATTCATCGTGTTTCAGGACAATGTTGCCGGCGACCCGATCGAGTCCTGCACGCGCCGCTTTGCAGAGAACGAAGAAGGAGAGCCCGGGGACTATTTGGTATGCAAGAATGGCGATGATATCTTTGAGTACCGCATGTCGTTTTCCGCACCGCTCCGCAGCGAGATCCAATCCAACGATCTGGTTGACCTGACGGGCAAGAGCCTTTCCATCCTCGGCCAGGATTTCACGATCAGCAGCGCAGAGCTCCGCAACAATGCCATCGAGCTTCACCTGTCAGGAAGCCCAGTTCAAAAAACGCTGGTGGAAGGGTCAAAAGAGACGATCTCTGTCGGCAGCTCAACTATCCTTATTGAGGTTTTCTCTGTTTCTGATACGGCAACGCCGCCGACGGTGGTGCTCCGTGTCAATGGGAATCTTACTCCTGCCATGGAGAAGGGAAAGACTCTCTATGCCAGCGATATCGCCATCCTCACTGTCTTGGACATTGTTCCCAATGAAGCAGGGGAGGGAACAGGAAGCCATGGTGATATGGTGACGATCCTTGCAGGCCCGCGTTCGATAGTGATGGAAGATGCGGACATCACCGACAATTCCTTTACCGCTGGCGGCGTCCAAGTCAATGGAGACCGCCTTGTCGATTCCAAACTCAAGATACAAGGGTCAACCAGCAATAGCGTCGTCTCTATCTCTGCACTTTCCTACCGCCTCGAAGCAGCAGGCCCTGGTGGCGACGTGTTCGTCCCGACTGGCAGCTGGCTTTCTCTGTATCACCGGGCGCCGATGGGGCTGCTCTCCTCTGCGTTTGACCTGTCATTCAGCAGCTCTGCAGGCACATCGCTTCCATCGTCGTCAGCGACTGGCGGATCTGTTGCCACCTTTGACGCGCGCGACAGCAATTACGATCTCGAATTTGTCAATAATAACGGCCAGCAGTACGACGTCCGCCTCCTCAGCCTGGTGGGCAATACGCTCAAATATGGCACAGAAGAGTACAACATCATTTTTACTGAAGGAAGAAATGCCTCGGACTATGTCATCAATCAAGATGATCGCTTCATTACAACAGCTGGTTCAGAAGGCAAGGGCAGGACGCACATCCTCCATTTTGATGGTGTCCAGAACGGCAATGCCGTCTTCACGGATCTGAGCGGGAATACCAAGATCATCGGCCTTCTGCCGACCGGCGCCTTTTTTCTTGACAGCATCTTCGGGCTTGATGTTCTTGGCGGCGAAAAGATAAGCGCGCCGATCACCTACCTCACCGGTTATCAGGCAGCAGATCTTCAAGATGACCGTGCTGGCAGCAGTGACGCGGCCGATCCAGGGTTCAAGAAAGCCTGCGATCGCATTTCCGGGCAGATTAAATCGACCATGCACGAGGAAATGAGCCCGTTCGGCGTGCAGATCAGCGGCGATCAAGTGATTATCAGCATGCTTGGCGCTAAACCGTTCAATGTGTGCTCGGAGTTCATGGATTACCTGATGAATGAAAATGCCTTCCCGCCTCAAGTCCAGCAAGCCACTGACGACTGCATGAATATGTACGGGAACAGCATGATCCCCGACGAAGCAAAAACATGTTACAACTATGAAGAAATGTCCGATGATGTCTATAAAGCCTGCAATGACGAGATGACAGATATGGTGCGGGAGATCAACTACAACATGGACAAGATCCTTGATGCCAGAAAAAAATGCCAGCCGCAAAAGCAGGCAGACATAGACGCGTGGAATCTGGCGCATGGCATTGATCCCAACAAGCCGTATGTCCCCTCACCAGAGCAGCCCGTTGGCCAGGAAGCAGCGCCAGGAGAACAGGCGCAGAGAGAAAACGGAAATGCTGATGACCAGCAGTACACGCCACCCGATTGGATGATGGTCCCTCCAGAAGCTTCTCCATTCGATAATGCTCCAGCCAGCAGTTCCGGCAGTGATTCAAATCCACCGGAAGCCCCTCAGGATGAAGGAGTATTCATCTGCTGCGAATCATGCCCTTCAACACCTGATGCCAGGTTCTACGTCCCTTTCAGCGGCAATACTTGTGAGCCTGGCGATGCCCGCAGGGATGACCTGACCAGGATGCAATGCGGCAATCCGCTCTACGACAAACCCTACACAGGCCCGGCAACCTACGGTAAAAATTGTCCTAACCCGAAAGATGTTGAAACAAAGCAGCAGTGTGAGGATGCCAAAAACAAATTTTCAGCGGTCAAGGCAGCGTATGAACGGGCAGTCCAGCTGACGCGCACAGCATGGCAAGGCTATGAACAGTCGAAGTATACGGATGCCGGCGCAAAGGCAGTGTATGACGCAGCGTTCCAGGAAGCGCATGACTTGTATTTTAACGAATTTATCAAGGCGCGTGATGCTGCCCAGAAGTTGTGTGACGCTGGTATTGATGCTACACCACAGCCAGAACAGCGCCAGGCTCCATCTGTTCCTTCAACTGGCGGTGCAACGCTGCCTTCTCCCAAATTGGTGGTTCCTCCGCCAGGAGCTTCTCCTCCTCAATTAGCGCCGGGGAGCTCGTCAACGGTCAATGTCAGATTTCAGCCGGTTGTCAAGACAGCGTATCTGCTTCCAGGAAGCCAGCACGTTGTTGTCGAAGCAGACGCGTCGTTCCTCAACCATCAGATCACCATCTGCCGAGGAGATTCTTGTGTCAGCTTCATGCCAGAGGTTGGGGAGAACTGCGCTACGGAATCCAAGTGCTCTATGGACGTGCCTGGAGAGGGAGAGATAACCGTAAAGCTTGATGGAGTGCCAGCACGCATGGACAGCCAGCCTTCGGCAACACAAACGACGAACAGCCCTGCAACGCCCTCCTGTACGGATAGTGACGGGAAAGACTTCAACAATCAAGGAAAGGTGACTGGCATTGACAGCAATGGCGTCGGCTTTGAGTTTACGGACAGCTGCCTTGGGCTAAGCATGCTGAATGAGTACATCTGTAACGGTGTCGAACCGCAGTTCATCAATGTCGAATGTGACTGTGAAGGCGGCGCCTGCAAGGAGAAGGTTAATCGGTTCACCCCACAAACAGTCCTGCCGGCAAACACGCCGAGCTGCACGGATAGCGACGGTGGCATCAATTATTATAAGAAGGGTACAGCGATAGAAGTGTCAGAGACAGGAAAGGTGCATGAGGAGCATGATTTCTGCGCTGACAGCATCTTTGATATGAAGTACCCTGATAGGGCGGAAACTCTTGTTGAGGTGTACTGCGATCAGAATAAGATCAGAGACAAGAGCATAAAATGCCTCTGTATGGGCGGGCAATGTGTTGATATAAAAAAGAACCCTGATCCAGAGTCATCCTTGACAGGCCCAATCCCCAAAAACGAGGGAGGAAGCTGCACTGACACCGACGGAGACAATCCCAAAACACAGGGCAGCGCAACAGAAACAAGAGCAGATGGGTCGAGCAGAACATACAAAGATATGTGCCATGATCCCCACACCCTATACGAATCAATATGCAAAGGGGATGTGTATGGTGTTGTAAGCTATGATTGTGACTGTCAGGGAGACCATTGCGTCGAGCCGCAAGAACGGGTAAGGCAGGGCAAGGGAAGCTGCACAGATAGTGACGGCGGCTTTGAGCCGTATACCAGCGGATTTACTAGTGGGGCATTGGACGATGGCACTCCGTTTCAACATTATGATGAATGTTTTTATGACGAATGGAAGTATGTTGGAGAGCCGCTTCAAAAAGAGGAGTACCTGATAGAGCAGGTCTGTGCTGGAGACAAGCCTGAAAAGATGGACTTTTCATTGTGCACGAACTGCCAGGAAGGCGCTTGTGAACGGCAGCCGCAGCCATCACCAGAAACGCCAAAAACAGCTGCGGTTATCTACCAATTGCCGGGCACGAACAAGGTTGTTCTCTCTATGGACGAGCCGCTTATCGGCAAGTCCGTAACGCTGTGCCGAGGAAAAAGTTGTGTCACGATCGATCCCAAAGTCGGCGAGAACTGCGCATCTGAAACAAAATGTTCTGCTGATGTTCCCGGCGAGGGAGGCCCTCTTCAAGCCCTTGTCAATGACAAAGTTGTTGCGGAGGAAGCAGATGCGGCGCGGCAGGCGCGGGAGAAACAGTATAATAAGATGATGAACGAGTATGACGAGCGCCTCAAGCGAGAGAAGCTGTATGATAAAATGATTGAAGACTACAATACGCAGCAGCGCATGAAGCTCTATGATGAGATGATAGAACGGTACGAGCGCGAGCAGCGGGAGAAGGGATATGATCAGATGTTCAAAGAGGACGAAGACCGCCAGGCGAGGGACAAGATCTATGACCAAATGATCAGGGAGTATGAAGAATCTCTCCAAGGCCAGCAGGGGATGCCGGAAACTGGCCAGCCAGCCGGAAATGAGGCAGGTGGAGAGGCTGGCGGAGAGAAATCCATCATCGATAAGATCAGCGACTTTTTTAGTGATCTCTTCAGCGCCTTCCAGTCTGATAACGCCATCAACGAGCCGCCGCAAGCAGCGACGTTTGACAAAGAGGTCACTACGGACTTTTCCACGAAGACACTGGATGACTTGAAGCGTGTTGACCGGCTGACGCTTGGCAGGAACGGGCTTGGAAAGATCGAGTTTGCCAAGGCTGTCGATGCCAGAGGGCTGAATCTGGATGAGTCCGTCATCTTCAGCAAAAACAGGGTGGAGGTAGATTCCAGCAAGGCGCCAGAACTGGACAAGCCTGCCATCGTCACCCTTGAAAACGTGGACATGATCAATCCAGTGATCTACAAGGATGGGAAGCCCTGCGAGTCCTGCACGATCGTCGAGTATAACAAAGAGACAAAGCAGCTCACGTTTACTGTCGAGGGTTTTACGGCGTATGAAGCCATCGACGCTGCCGGCCTTGGCCAGGGAAGCCTGGTGCTGTCCGGCGTGTCGTATGAGTTCTTCATCAACCCTGCCGGCGACAAGCTGGTGGTGGACCAGAACGCTGACGGGACACTCAATGGCGCTGCCATCCCCATCAACATCATGGGCAATGGCATTCTCGAGCTTGGGGCTGCAGGATCGCCGACGGATATCACGCTTCGGACGCTGAAGCGCTACCTGAGCAATTCAAGCTCACCGGATGAGACAACTACTATCCGCTTTAGTGTTACTGACGGGGAGATCGGTGTCAGCCTTCCAGGCCTGCGCACGTATGATGCAGGAGACTATGAAGAGGCGATGACCGTGTACGGGACGCACTTCCGGCTGGAAGATACGACAAGACGAAACGACCTGATCGTTGAGTATCCCAGCAGGCAGAGAAGCGCTTCAGTGAATGTTGGTGTTGAGAGGTAATAAGAATGAAGTTTATCTTGGTGTCCGAATACCAACAATCTGTTTGAATCTTTTCCTTGCTTTTTCACGCCTATCCTGAGTGCAGGTGGAAATTTCCTGGAATAGTAGGTGAGAGCTATCGCATCTTCCAAATTTTCCAATGAAAGAAGCGCTTTGGCCTGTATCTCCCAGTTAAAACAGACGCTAAAGCGGGGTCTTAGGCCAAGATTTTAGAATAAAGATTAATGCGAAACCAGCAGGTGAAACAAAAGTAGTAGCCTACCTCACCAGAAACCATCAATTCCAGCATCAAAAGCAAATACTCCAGCACCCTCAGCTCCACCAACATCAGAAATCAACGAAGCCAAATCTACAGCCGAGCCATCCTCCACAACATTTCTTCCTATTTAAGAAGACTTTTTCTACAAAGCCCACCCCACCACAATCTTTATAAATCGGTCCCGTTTTCTTCAAAAATACGCAACAGGGCATTTAAACGCGTTATTGGAAGGTTTAAATGCGAGATTTGGAAAACCAAGCCTGAAAAGGAGTCTTTTCAGTACAAGTTTAGCAATAAACTTTTTTCTGAGAATACTGGCTTCAAAAATAGGCTCTTTGCTGAAAAAACCCTTATTTGGGGCTTTTTTTTGAAAAAGTGTCACGGCTTGTTCTTTTTCGCACTGTTTGTCATGAAGCAGGCACTATTTTATGGGACATCACCACCCACGTCACGGAAGCATGGCTTACTGGCCACGGAAGCGAGCTAGACGGAGCTATCCACGAGTCAATGCTTCTCTTGCCAAAGGAAAAGAGGTGCGGCCGGTCGAGTTTGCCGGGTACAAGGCAGGCATGACTCATCTTGTTATGGTAGACAATCGCCAGACATCCAAGACAAAAGGCCAGCCGATCAGTATCCCTGTCACGATTATCGAATGCCCACCGCTCAACGTCGTTGGCGTCCGTTTCCTCACCAAGACAGCGTGGGGAACGCGCGTCAAGACCGAAGTGTTTGCCAAGCCTGACAAGGGGAAAGAGTTGGGCAAGAGGCTTCCACTCCCCAAAAAAGACACGCTTTCTTCCCTCCCTTCTGTTTCTCTTGACGGCATCTGTGCAGTCCACCTTCTTGTCGCCACCCAGCCTAATCTCGTCGGGTTTGGCAAGAAAATACCCGACCTGTTCGAAGTCGCGCTGCCCGGAGCTGTCCAGGCCCAGGCAGACTATGCGAAGTCTGTTGTTGGAAAAGAACTGGCTGTCCAGGATATCCTCAAAGAGGGTCAGCAGGTTGATGTTCACGCCGTGACAAAGGGCAAAGGATTTCAGGGGCCAGTCAAGCGCTTTGGCGTTGCCATCCGGCAGCACAAGGCAGAAAAGACCAAGCGCGGGCCAGGAAGCCTTGGCGCCTGGCGCGGCCAGCAGCACATGATGTACCGGGTTGCCCACGCAGGACAGATGGGGTATCACTCCAGGACAGAATGGAACAAGCCCATCGTCAAGATCAGTTCTGATGTTTCTGCCATCAATCCTGCAGGTGGGATTGGGCGCTATGGCCTTGTCAAGAGCCCGTATCTTCTCCTTCGAGGATCTGTTGCCGGCTCCAAGAAGCGCCTTGTCCGCCTCACCCAATCCATGCGTCCTGATCATACCATCCCAACAGAAGCGCCAACCGTGCAATATATCAGCACATCATCACAGCAATAAACGTATCACCACAACAATAAGCTTATCATAAAACGCCCATCACAAAAAACCTGCTAAAAATCAACACTCGAAGCCCCATGAAACTCGACGTCTTCACCATCACTAACAGCCGCGCAGGAAGCCTTGATCTTCCTTCACAATTCCAGGAGCCAGTCCGTCCTGATCTTGTCAAGCGGGCAGTCGAGGCCATCCAGGCCAACACCCGCCAGCCCTACGGCGCAATGCCGGGAGCTGGCCAGCGCCACTCTGCCAAGATTTCCCGTCGGCGGCGTGATTACAAGACATCTTATGGTATCGGCATTTCACGAGTTCCAAGAAAGATCATGAGCAGGAGCGGAACGCGCATGAACTGGGTTGGCGCCCTGTCGCCAGGCACTGTCGGCGGCCGCGAAGCCCACCCCCCGAAAGCAGGGAAAGTCCTTTCAAAAAAAATAAATCTTCAGGAAAAACGCAAGGCCATCCGGTCAGCCATGGCTGCAGTGATGAGCAAGCCATTGGTCCTGCAGCGGGGGCATCATGTTCCTCCAACATATCCGTTTGCTCTGGAAACCCGGGCAGAATCATTATCCAAGACGAAAGATGTCACGAAAACACTTCAGGCCCTCGGCTTTGGCAGCGAGCTTCAGCGCGTCTCTTCCAGATCCATCCGCCCGACGAGGGGGAAGATCCGCGGCAGGAAGTACCGATCCAAGCACGGCCCGCTCATCGTTGTCAGCGGCGAGTGCAGCCTTTCACGATCATCCATCAACATTCCAGGCATCGAGGTTGCCAACGTCCGTTCCTTGAACGCCAACCTCCTTGCGCCAGGAGCTGTTGTCGGCCGTGCAACCCTATTCACTCAAGCTGCTCTCGAATTGTTAGCAAAAGAGCAGTTGTTCACCAAGACACCGGCCACCGCGCCATCACGGCTTGGCAATGACGATCAAAAAAGAGATACCCCCTCCGCCAATCAAAACAAAAAAGTGAGCGATCAAAAAAGATAAAAAGGAACCCTGACTGCCATGACCTCCGACATCCCTCTCTCCAGTGTCATCAAGTATCCTCTCTCGACAGAAAAGACGATACGGCTGATGGAGTCAGAAAACACGCTCATCTTTGTCGTTGACCTGCAGGCTTCCAAGCCTCTCATCAAGAAAGCAGTGGAAGAATCGTTCAAGGTTCGCGTGGCAAACGTCCACACCAGCATCACCAGCAAAGGATTGAAGAAAGCGTATGTGGCATTTGCCAAGGACAGCCCTGCCATCGACATTGCGACTAAGATGGGGCTCATGTAAGGTGAACTATGGGAAAGAATCTCATCTCCCAGGCACGGGGAAAAGGATCACCCCGCTACCGCGCTCCATCATTCCGCTATGCCGGAAGGGTATGCCATAAATCAAGTGACGGCAGCCCTCTCCATCAAGGAAGAGTCATCGACCTTATCCACTGCCAGGGACATTCCTCTCCTCTTGCAAGGATCGAATATCTCGACGGGGATTCCTGCCTGGCAATCGCGCCAGAAGGGCTGCGCCTCGGGGAGCTCGTCCAGACCGGCCCTGAAGCAGCGCCGACCTTGGGAAATACTCTTCCGCTCCGCAGCATCCCCATCGGGCTTGATGTCTGCAATATTGAAGGCATCCCTGGCGACGGCGGAAAGTATGTCCGGGCATCCGGCGTCACCGCGCGCATTGTCGGAAAGACCGATGCCGGCGTGATCGTCAAGCTTCCGTCCAAGAAAGAAAAAGCGTTTCATCCTGAATGCAGGGCGATGATCGGCATCCCCTCAGGCAGCGGCAGGGTCGACAAGCCCTTCCTCCGCGCTGGAACAAAATATTTCAAGATGAAAGCAAAAAATAAGCTCTGGCCTCAGATTTCAGGATCTGCCCAGAACGCTGTCGATCATCCGTTCGGAAATAAGAGAACGAGCAGGAAGTCCAAGGCTCGCCCAGCGCCGCGGCATGCAGGGCCAGGGCGAAAGGTCGGTATGATCCGGCCGAGAAGGACCGGGCGAAAAACAGGCTCGTCCACTGCGCCAGAAAATGCAGCAAATTGAAACAACAACGGTAAAATTGAAACAACAACTGTATAAACTTGTGATTAACCATGGCACGAAAAGAATTCCAATACCGAGGAAAAACCCTTGAGGAGCTCAAGGCGATGCAGCTGGAAGAATTCATCAAGCTCATCCCTGCCCGGCAGCGGCGAACGCTGAAGCGGGGGATTTCCGTACAGCAGAAATCCGTCCTGAAGCGGCTCCAGCTGAAACGCCCGGTGAAGACGCACTCTCGGGACATGGTCATCATTCCGTCCATGGTCGGTGCCACGATCAATATTTACAACGGAAAGACCTTCAACCCTATCACGATCCTGCCAGAAATGCTCGGCCACCGCCTCGGGGAATTTTCAATGACCCGCCAGCGTGTTGCCCACTCTGCGCCAGGAATCGGAGCGACGCGGTCCAGCGCCAGCGTTTCCGTGAGGTAACTGACACGATGCCAACAGCATATTCATTCCAGGGATTCAATGCAGACACGATGGCGCGAGCCGCCAGCAAAGACGTGCCGATATCATTCAAGCAGTCTATCGAGATCTGCTCGTTCCTGAGAAAGAAAGAGCTCCAGGCTGCAAAGAAGCTCATGGAAAAAGCCATCGCCAAGAAATCCCCTGTGCCATTCCGGCGATTCACCAACGGGCTTGGCCATAAGCACGGCATGGCATCCGGCAGATATCCTGTCAAGGCATGCACGCGCTTCCTTCAGCTGCTGTCCAGCGCCGAGGCAAATGCTCAGCAGAAGGGCCTGAACACCTCGCGCCTGATGGTCATCCACGCTGCAGCACAGAAGGCATCCAAACAGTATCATGCTTCACGCCAGCGCGGCAGGGTCATGAAGATGAGCCATATCGAAGTGGTTGTTCAAGAGACGCGGCAATCCGCCAATCCTGGTTCATCACCAGCTCCGGCTGCCAAGGCCGTCGGCAAAATCAGTGGCAAGGCCGCCGGCAATTCAGCTGGCGCTCCGGCTGGTGCAAATGCCAAACAGCAGGGAGAGCAGAAATTAATCAGAAATTAACGGAGAGCCTCAAGCGATGATCGAGAGAAAAATTGTTGAGCAGCGGATGAAGGAACTCAAGATCCAAGAATATATAGCTGGCGATCTCAAGAATAGCGGCCTCAGCCACATCAAGGTCCAGCGCACGCCGCTTGGCGAAAAGATCGTGGTCTATACTGCAAGGCCTGGCATGATTGTCGGCAGGAAAGGCCAAAACATCAAGAAGCTCACGACAGACTTGAAGAGGGAGTACCAGCTTGAAAATCCTCAGATAGAAATCGCAGAGGTGGAGAATATAAATCTCGATGCCCGCATCGTGGCAGAGCGGATCGCCATGTCATTAGAGCGCTTCGGCTCCCAGCGATTTAAAGGAGTCGCCCACAAGGTGCTCACGGATGTCATGGCAGCAGGGGCATTAGGGATTGAAGTGACCATCAGCGGCAAAGTCCCAAGCATGCGCGCCAAGACGTGGCGGTTTTTCAGCGGCTATCTCAAGAAATGCGGCGACATCGCCATCAGCGGCGTCCATCATGCCTATGCCACCGCGCTCCTGAAATCCGGCGTCATCGGCATCCAGGTCAGTATCATGCCGCCGACGACCAAGAGGCCGGATGATGTCAAGATAAGGGCTCCGGAGGAGCTTCAACAGCCTGCATCAGGAAGCGTTTTAGGCGCATCACCATCAAAGCTTGTCGCAGGAGAAGTAAGGGCTGCAGGAGATGTACGAGATGCATCAGGAGAAGCGTTACAGGCTCCGCAAGCAGAGCAAGCGTCACCATCAAAAGCAAAAAGGCCATCACGCTCCAGAAAAAAAGCAGACAAGCAAGCATCAGAAGGCAAGCCTGCATCAGAAACGCCAGGAGAAAAAGCAGCAGAGAAACAGCCACGGAAGAAAAAAGAAACGAAAGACATGAAAGAAGCGGTTCCCGCAGCAGCGATAGATAATACCGCAGCGATAGCTGATACAGCCGCCTCTGCAGGTGGCCAACCATGACTCGCGCGATGAAAAGCCTGCAGGAGCTCAAGCTAGCAGAGATTCCCGCAAAGATCCAAGACCTTCGTAAGGAATATCTTGTCTTGAAAGCACAGTCTGCAACAGGAACACCGCCCAAGAATCCGATGCAGCTGCGAAACATCCGGCGGGCCATCGCCAGGCTGCACACGCTCGGGACCCAGCAGTCCGGAAAGACAGCATCATTATCCACACCATTGTCCACGCCAAAGTCAGTATCAGACAAGCATCATCAAGCAGCTCCAGCAGCGGCGAAAGAAGCTAAGAAACCACAGCTGCAGAGCAGAGGAAACTAAAGCATGAGTACCATCTGCGCCATCTGCGGCCTCCCAAAGGACCTTTGCGTGTGCGAGTCCATCGCCAAAGAAAGCCTCCGCATCATTGTCAGCTCTGAAAAAAGAAAATTTGGAAAGATGTACACGATCATTGAAGGGATTGACGGCAAGCAGATCGACATGAAAGACCTGCTGAAGACGTTCAAGAGCTCCTTTGCCTGCGGCGGCACGGACAAGGGAGGGATCATTGAGCTGCAAGGCGATCACAAGCAGAAAGTCAAGCCTCTGCTGGCCAAACTTGGATTTGCGCCAGAGACCATCGATGTCCAGTAAGAACGGTGCGGCATGAAGCAGCCTGCTTCCATCATCCTGCTGGGGTCAGCCATTCGCGTGGTTGATTCCAACAACAGATCCCTCATCGGGATTGAAGGGCGCGTCATCGACGAGTCAAAGCACACCATCATTGTCCAGGAAGGCGCAGGGCAGAAGCGGCTGATCAAGTCGCAGGTCACGATCACCGTGAATGGCAGTGCGGCCATCCAAGGATCACTGCTCGATGGAAGGCCGGATGAGCGCCTTCACGCGAAAGCCAAGACAGGGCGTCCATAAACGATACGCAATCATAAGCGATGTGTTCATAAACGAGAGGTAATGCATACCAAAAACCGGAGACAAATGTGAAATAAACAGGAAATAAACAGATACGAAAGCGCAGCGAATAAAAAATGCGAATCACCAACCTCATCACCATGAAACAAGCAACCCACAACATCGGGATCAAAACAGAAACGCTTCCAGCATCTCCTTGCCAGGACAAGCATTGCCCTTTCCACGGGAGGATCAGCCTTCGAGGCAGGATCTTCACTGCCAATGTGCTATCGGTCAAAGCTGCAAAGACTGCCACGGTAGGCTGGGAACGAAGGTATCACATCCGAAAATTTGAGAGATACGGGATACGGATGACAAAGCTCCAAGTCCACAATCCTGTCTGCATCCACGCTGAAAAAGGAGACACGGTGAAAATCGCTGAAACACGGCCGCTGAGCAAGACAAAGCATTTTGTCATCATCGAAAAAGTCAAGGCATCTCATGTCCGCTTTGTCGAGCATGAGTTCGCCGGCAAGAAGCGCACCGAAGCTGAAGCTGCTGCAGGCAAGGAAGAGAAGAAAGGAAAAAAAGCGAAAGCAGGCAAGGAAGCCGTGGCTTCGGAAGAATAAGCGATAAGCACCAATGACCAAGTGATGATCCATGCAAGCGCACAAGTCAAAAGTCACCAGAGGAATCCCAGTCGGATGCTACATGAAGCCCTGTGATAATTCAGGCGCCAAGGAAGTCCGCATGTTCATGGTCAAGGGCCACAAGACAGTCCGCGGCAGGATCCAGGCAGCTGGCGTCGGCGACTTGGTCATGGTTTCGGTCAAGAAAGGAAAAGCGGATGTCCGTGGAACCGCGGTGTATGGCATCATCGTCCGCCAGCGCAAGGAATACCGCAGGCCTGATGGCATGAGGATCAAGTTCGAAGACAATTCCATCGTCATCCTCAAGGATGATAAAGGAAATCCTAAGGGAACCCAGCTCCAAGGCCCTATCGCCAAGGAAGCATGTGACCGATGGCCTGCAGTAGCAAAACTTGCCAGCATCATTGTATAATTGATTATGTAATCAACTAGAGCATTATCGAACAATCAAAAAGGGCATCATTGAACAATCAAAAATGAACAATAAAAAATCATCCACTATCGAATGTGATGCGCCAATAACCGCACTGCTGAGGAAGGCTCTGTCCCGAATGTCGGGAATGGCACTGCTGCCAAGTGCAGTTATCCATTGCCCGTCAATGAATGAAAGACTCGGTTTCATGGCCGATTCCATAGGTGAACGGAGCGCAGCAGTGCCATTCCCCTCCCGAAATGGGCGGTGCTGCTGCGCTCTGTTCGCGCTTGCCAATCGCTCGTATCCCAAGTATCCGAGCATTCGCTTAGGACATCGGGCACGGCGCTTGGCAACAGCACCGCCCATAAGGAGATTCGAGACAGAGCCGCTGAGGAACACATGAACAAAGAATGGTCATCCCACTGGATCGCGAGCACGCAGCCGCGAAAGCAGAGAAAATACAGGTACAACGCTCCGCTTCACACGCTTCGCAAGCATCTCGGCTGCCACCTGTCCAAGGAGCTGCGGGCAAAATACAAGACGAGATCAGTCCTGCTTCGCAGCGGAGACAAGGTCAAGGTCGTGCGCGGCCAGTACAAGGGACACACAGGAACCGTTGACAGGGTAAATCTGTCCACCTCAAAAGTGTATGTGACTGGGATAGAAGTCATCAGGAAAGACGGCTCGCGCGTCGTTCCCCCGCTTCACGCATCCAATCTCCTCATCACCGAGCTCAAGCTTGGAGACAAGAAGCGCGAAAAGCGCCTTGTTCATCATATCACCCCTAAACCATGAAAGCCCACCTGAAACGAATCGCAACGCCAAAAACATGGCAGCTTGCGCGAAAAGAATCCGTGTTTGTCACGAGGCCGCACCCGTCAGGCCATGGCCTGAGTTACAGCCTTTCCCTTGCAACCGTGCTGAAAGACATGATAAAATGCGCCAAAACTACTCGGGAAGTCCGATACATCCTGCAGCATAAGACCGTCCTTGTTGACGGCCGCCGCCGGCTCGATGTCAAGTTCCCTGTCGGGCTTATGGATGTGGTGTCTCTTGTCGATACGGATGAGCATTATCGCATGACGCTCACCAAGAGAGGGATGCTTGCAGTCGTCTCGGTGCCGAAAGGCGAGGCAGGCAGGAAACTGTCACGGATCATCGGAAAGGCAAAGCTTCCCCAAGGAAAGACGCAGCTGAACTTTTCCGATGGCAGGAACAGCACGGTCGAGAAGGATGGCTACAAGGTCGGAGATTCGCTTGAACTAGCGCTTCCTGACCAGGCGGTGAAGGCGCATTATCCACTCCAGGACGGTGCCCATGCCATGCTCGTTGCAGGGAAGTACCGCGGAAGAATCTGCACCATCGATAAGATTGAAGATGATATCATCACGATCAACATCGGCGGCACGCCGTCCATCACTGCAAAAAAGCATGCTTTTGTCGTCGGCAAGGACAAGCCTGCGGTGACATTAGGATGAGGGGCATAGAAAAGAAATGAGAAGCGTAGAAAAGAATCATGGAAAAGATGATCAGTGAAACAATGCTGCCCCATCACAAAAACGCTAACAATACAGGTACAGGCCATGAACGCCATGAAACGCATCAGGATTGAGAAGCTGACATTGAATGTTGGCGCTGGAAAAAATCCAGACCTGCTCAAGAAAGGCATCAAGCTCCTCAAAAATATCAGCGGCATCAATCCTGTCCAGACGTTCACGATGAAAAGAATCCCGGCATGGGGCCTTCGCCCGGGATTGCCGATCGGCTGCAAGCTCACCCTTCGCGGAAAAAACGCTCAAGAGCTCCTTCCGAGATTGTTAGATGCAAAGTCCAATGTCCTGACGCAGAGCCAGTTCGACAATGTCGGCAATGTTTCCTTTGGCATCCACGAATATATTGATGTTCCCGGCGTCAAGTACGATCCGGAAATCGGGGTGATGGGATTTCAGATCTGCCTCACGCTCGATCGCCCAGGCTATCGCGTCAAGCGCCGCCGAGTGATGACAAGGCCGGTTTCCAAGAAGCATATCATCACCAAGACAGAATCGATGGAATTCATGAAACAAGCATTCAACGTGAAGATCGGTGACCAAGAATGAGCTACAGCAATTACGACAAGGTGTTCAAGCAATTGAGCGTGAAGCCGCCAAAGCTTCAGAAGTACAAGAAGCACAATGCCCCAAAGGCCCGCAGCTGCGGCAGGAGCCTGAAGCGATGCCGGCGGTGCGGCAGGATCCGCGCCCATATCGGCAAGTATGCCATCCACGTCTGCAGGCAGTGCTTCCGTGACATTGCAGTAGATTTAGGATTCAAAAAGTATGGCTGAACAAGGACTGAACGAGGAAAGATATCATGACACTCAATGACCCATTATCTAATGCATTGTCCGCCGTGCTCAACGCGGAGCGGATCGGCAAGAAAGAAGTTGCTGTCAAGCCGAAGTCCAATCTCCTGCAGCAGGTGCTGTCGATCCTGAACACGAATCATTATCTTGGCGATGTCCAGGAGGTCGAGGATGGCAAAGGGAACTTTTTGGTCATCCCTCTTCTCGGCATGATCAATGCCTGCGGCGCCATCAAGCCGAGAATGTCTGTCACTCTCGACACCTATGAAAAATTTGAGAAGAGGTTCCTCATCGCCAAAGGCTTCGGCATCATCATCGTGTCGACCTCTCAAGGTATTATGACCCATCAAGAGGCAAAACAACGAAAGCTTGGAGGGCGCCTGCTGGCGTACTGTTATTAAGTAGTATCTGTTGTTGATCATACATATTGTTGTTGATTATACCTATTACCAATCATCAATCATCATCGTTCGGTGCAAAACATATGAAAAACAAGACACTCACCTTGAAGGTCAGCATTCCCGCTGGAGTTACGGTGACTATCACCCCTCAGGTATACCAGGTTCACATGAAAGGGCCGAAGGGAGAAGTTTCCAGGCAGTTCCGGGACAAGACAGTCCATCTAGAGGTCCAAGACTCCATCCTGTCTGTCTCTGCTGCAAAAGCAACCAAGCGGGAGAAGACAAGGCTGGGTTCCATCGAGTCCCATCTGCGAAACATGATCAAAGGCGTAACCCAGGGCCACGTGTACAAGATGAAGATCTGTTCCGGCCATTTCCCTATGAATGCTGCAGTGTCAGGGATGGACCTTTCGATCAAGAACTTCCTCGGTGAAAAATACCCCAGAGTACTTCGGATCCGGGACGGCGTCACCGTGAAAGTGAACGGGCAGGATGTCACTGTCGAAGGCGTCAGCCTGGAACAGGTGAGCCAGTGCGCTGCGGACATCGAGCGGTTGACGATCATCCAGAACAGGGACAGAAGAATATTCCAGGACGGCATCTACATCGTTGACAAGGACGGTCACCCAGTAGAATTGTAAACCAGATAATCATTGAAAAAATACCAAAAATAGCGGACAAACAAGACAAACAACAGGCGATACGGCAAACACGCGATACGATCATGGCACAAGACATCAAACGATTGCTGGCAGCAAGGAAGCGGATCAAGAAGCGAAAGCCAGAATTCCTCCGCCAGTCTGGCCGAAAATTGAAGCGGCTCAAGCACGCCTGGCGCCGGCCGAAGGGCATTGACTCCAAGCTTCGCCTGAACAGGCGAGGCCATCCAAGCCAGGTCGCTATCGGATTCCGGTCTCCGGCTGCTGTTCGGGGCTTCCACCCCACTGGTATGCCCATCCTTATTGTCCAGTCCATGAAGGATATCGCTGCTGCCGACCCATCCAAGCAGGGCATCCTTATCGGAAGCACTGTCGGCCTCCGGCTTAAGATCCAGCTGCTCCATGAAGCTATCAAGAAGAAACTGACGGTCTTCAATGTCAAAGACCCTGCAGGAGCTGTCAAAAAAGCCGAAGAGAAGCTTCGGGCCAGAAAAGAAGAAAAAGCAAAGAAGAAGAGCGAGAAAACAAAGAAAAAAGAAGGGCTCAAGAAGCAGGCAGAAAAGAAAGACAAAGAAAAAGAAAAGACCTCTATCGATGAAGCTGTCACGGAAGAGGAAAAGAAAGCAGAAGAAAAAAAGGAGAAGGATGACCAGCTCATCCATACCCAATAACTATGAAATTCACCGTTCAACGAAGGCTTGCTGCCGATGTCATGGGCTGTTCCCCATCGAAAGTCTGGTTTGATGCTTCCAAGCTCGACCAGATCAAAGAGGCTATCACCAAGGCAGACCTGAGGTCCCTGGTGAACAGCGGCATCGTCCGAGAGAAGCCAACTGTCGGCTCATCTAGAGGAAGGATCCGAAAGGCAACTGCCCAAAGAACTAAAGGGCGGCGAAGCGGGCATGGCTCCAGGAAGGGAGTGAAGACTGCCAGGGAGTCGAGGAAGCAGACATGGATCTATCGGATCAGGCTTCAACGTTCCTATCTTCAGGAGTTGAAAGAAGCAGGATTGCTGGCTCCAAAATCCTTCCGAGAGTTATACTTAAAATGCAAGGGCGGATTTTTTAGAAGCAAGCGCCACGTCACGCTCTACCTTGAAGAGAACAGCCTCCTCCAGAAAAAATCAGAGGCAGCATCTCCTGCACCAATCAAAAAATAAACAGATCACCTGATCAACCATGAACCAGAAAACCTACACGGTGCCGTACCGCAGAAAGCGGGATGGGAAGACCAATTACAAGAAGCGGCGTGCGCTGCTCATGTCTGGCGCCAACCGCCTTGTCATACGCCGATCGCTCAAATATTTCACTGCTCAAGTGGTAGGGTATGCTCCCGGCGGGGATAAAATCGTGGCATCCGCAACGTCCAAAGAGCTCCGCGCCCTTGGCTGGCCATTCAACACTGCTAACACCAGCGCCGCGTACCTTACCGGCCTGCTCCTTTCGATGAAGGTGCCGGCTGACAACAGGCATGCTATTGTCGATCTTGGGCTGTACGCTCCTCTTTCCAAATCACGCCTGTTTGCGGTCGTGAAAGGATGCATCGACGGCGGCCTTTCTGTGCCGTGCTCCCCAGACGCGCTTCCGGCAGCAGACCGCATTTCCGGAAGCCACATCGCATCGTACGCAAAACAGCTCAAGGCATCCAAGGACGTGTATCAGAAACAGTTTTCCTCGTCCATCAAGCAGCAGGCTGATCCAGAGCAGATCACCAAGATTTTTGAGTCTGTCAAGGCAGCGATCCAGAAAGCAACACCGGCTGCGGCAGGCAAGCCAGCCCAGAAAAGACAGGAGCCGGCTCAGAAGAGATTGGATGGCGTAAACAGTGTAAAGAAACAGCAGGGTGCACGATCATGAAATCAAAACCAGCAGCAAAGGTAGCAAAGCCGTCACGGGCAAAGGAAAAAGAGGAGAGTGACGAGGTTATCGTGAAGCCGATCGAGGAAGGGACCCCGACGTCTCTCATCGTGCCAGAAGCGACGAGCACATTTGTTGCCGTGCCAGCGCGCAAAGACAGCGCTCTTGATTCATGGATCCCGAAGACAGATCTTGGCCGCGACGTGAAGGAAGGAAGGCACAGGACAATCGAATCCGTTTTTGAAACAGGAAAAGCCATCCTTGAATACCAGATCACCGATACGCTCCTGCCAGGCATGCCATCAGACCTGCTCCTCATCGGGCAGTCCAAAGGTAAATTTGGCGGCGGCCAGCGCCGTGTCTTCAAGCAGACGCAGAAGAAGACAAAAGAAGGAAACAAGCCTAACTTTGCCACCTGTGCTGTCATCGGAAACTCCAATGGCATTGTCGGCCTCGGGTACGGAAAAGCAAAAGAGACTGTCCCTGCCCGGGAGAAAGCCACGAGAAACGCCAAGCTGAACATATTCCAGATCAGGAGAGGCTGCGGTTCTTGGCAGTGCGGCTGTCGAGAGCCCCATTCAATCCCGTTCAAGGTGACGGGGAAGTGCGGCTCGATCCGCATCACGCTCCTGCCAGCCCCTCAAGGTACCGGGCTTGCCATCCAGAAAGAATGCAGGAAGGTGCTTCAGCTTGCGGGGATCAAGGATGTCTGGTCTCAGCTCTCTGGAACAACTGCAAGCACGGTAAATGTCCTCTTCGCCTGTACTGAAGCCCTTCACCAGCTGATGAAGACAAAGATCCATCCTGGAGATCACGAGATGCTCGGCATCGTGGAAGGAACAGCTCCTGTCAGGGTAGAAAACACTGCTGATAGCAAGGCTGATGAATCAGGGAATCGCGAGGAAGCATAACCATGGCCATCCATCCGTCCGTACGGACGTTCCGGAAAGCGAAAAAGGAAAAGGCACTGCCAGGGCAGAAGCCGAAAGTTTCTCCTTCAGCAGCCTCATCTGCCAACCCCTCCGGCAGGATTGCTGCCATCCGCATCCGCGGCTGCGTCCAGGTCCCGATTCCGATCAAGGACACGCTGTCGAAGCTTCACCTGTTCCAGAACAATATCTGCGCGGTATATCCGGATACGCCGGCAATCCGTGGGATGCTGATCAAGATCAAGGATCACATCACCTGGGGCCTTCTGTCCACGGAAGGATACCAGCTGCTCGCCAGCAAGCGCGGTGTCAAGGATCCTTCAACATCAGACATGAAAAATTATTTCCATCTCCACCCTCCTCGGGGAGGCTACGAGCGCCGAGGCATCAAGCGGGCATATGGCGAGGGCGGCGCTCTCGGATATCGCGGGGATGCCATCAACAAGCTCATCCAAAAAATGATCTGATACCCAACGAGACACTCAGCGAAATGATCTTATACTACTAATCCACTACTGATCCTCTACAGCCCATGACAACCCACAAAAAGAAAAAACGTGTCAATTACCGCGGCAGCAACAGCTGCGGCGGCGGCCATAAGAAGAAGCGCCGTGGCGGCGGAAGCCGTGGCGGCCGAGGCAATGCCGGGACGGGAAAGCGCGCGGACGTGAACTGGCCGAGCGTTTCCGGGCTAGACTATTTTGGAAAGTTCGGATTCAAAAAGAAGAATGCTGATGTCATCAAGGCGGTCACTCTTGCGTATCTTGATGAGAAATGGGATGTTCTTGTCGCGAAAAGCCTGGCGCAGGACAAGCAGGGCGTCATCCACATCAACCTGCACGATCTTGGTGTCCAAAAGCTTCTTGGCACTGGCATAGTCCATCGCAAGCTTGTCATCACTGCTGATGCTGCTTCCGCTGGCGCTGTTGAAAAAGTCAAGAGCGCAGGAGGAAGCGTGATAGTCAAAGAAAAAGAGGAAGTTAAAGAAAAAAAGGAAAAAGAAGGGAAGGCACCAGAAAAAAAAGAGAAGGCTGCTGAATCTGCATCAGAGAGATCGCCTTTGAAGAAATAAACTGCCAACCACGCTACCAACCTTGTAAAGTCATCTCCAAATCGTTACTAAAGGCAAATTAACGGCAAATCATCTGCCAAAAATATATCGGAAGGAGGTTCCTGATGTCCCTTATTGATCCATTCATCAATTATCTCCCAGAAGTTGGCGCTCCAAGCCAGCGTAGGCTGTCCTTTAAGGAAAAGCTGAAATGGACTGGTATCGTCCTTGTCCTCTTCTTTATCCTCGGATTGATCCCCCTGTTTGGCCTTGGCCAGAACGCGCTCCAGCAGTTCGAGTTTCTTTCTCTCATCCTTGGGGCAGAATTCGGATCTATCATCTCTCTCGGTATCGGCCCTATCGTCACTGCTTCCATCGTTCTTCAGCTCCTGAACGGTTCAGGCATAGTCAAGTTTGACCTTACCACCCATGAAGGGAAGAGAAGATTCCAGGGCATCCAGAAGCTGCTGTCCCTCTTTTTCGTCCTGTTTGAAGCATGCATCTATGTTTTCCTCGGCGGCCTTGCTCCAGATAATGCTCTTGCAGGCACTGGCCTTTTCTTCCAGATCGAATTATTGCTGGTCTTCCAGCTCTTTGTCGGCGGTGTCCTCATCATCTTCATGGATGAGATTGTGAGCAAGTGGGGCTTTGGCTCCGGCATCAGCCTGTTCATCGCTGCTGGCGTCGCCAAGCAGATCTTCATCACTGCCCTCTCCCCTCTTCCATCCCCTAGCAATCCTGGCATTGCCACAGGAGCGATCCCTGCTCTTTTTCAGGCCCTTTCTCAAGGCGACCCGACCACTGCCTTCCTGAAGATCGGGACTATTGCAGCGACCTTGTTCGTGTTTGGGATCGCGGTGTACATCCAGGCGATGAAAGTAGAAATCCCCCTGTCTTTCGGGCGTGTCCGCGGCCACGGCATCCGATGGCCATTGAGCTTTGCCTACGCCAATGTCCTGCCTGTCATTTTAGTGTCTGCCCTGCTGGCGAACATCCAGTTATGGGCTCGTCTGCTGCAGAACTGGGGACATCCATGGCTGGGGACCTTCTCTGGAAATGCCCCTATCACCGGCCTTGTTGCCTGGACCAACCCGCCTAACCTTCTTGACAAGATCATCAAAGGGTCGCTTACCGTCGGTGACATTGGTGTTTCCTTATTTTTCATCCTCATCATGGTCGTTGGCTGTGTGGTGTTCTCCATCTTCTGGGTGCAGACCTCTGGCATGGATGCCCGCAGCCAGGCAAAGCAGATGATGGCATCAGGGCTCCAGATCCCTGGCTTCCGGCGTGATCCAAGGGTGATGGAACGGCTGCTTGCCAGGTACATCGGGCCCTTGACGGTGATGGGCGGCGCTGCTATCGGGTTCCTCGCGTCTATCGCTGACGTTTCAGGATCATTAACCCGAGGTACAGCGCTCATGCTGACCGTCATGATCATCTACCGGCTGTATGAAGACATTGCGAAACACCATCTCTATGATATGCATCCTATGATGAGAAAGTTTATGGAGATTAACTGATGGGGGAGATACGACGATGGGGCTTCTGAACATCCTTGATCCGGTCATGAACGCCTTGCTCGGCCCAGTGCTGAGGCTGAACTATCTTTTAGGCATTATCATCTTGTCCGTTGTTCTTTCTGCCATCATCACGCTCGTCTACAAATGGACGACGAACCAGCAGCTCATGAAAAGCCTCAAGGAGGACTTGAAGAAGCTGCAGGAGGATGTCAAGAAATTCCAGAAAGACGATCCTAAAAAAGCGCTGGACAAGCAGAAGGTCTTCATGCAGAAAAACATGGAATATATGAAACACTCGTTCAAGTCCACCTTTTATACCATTATCCCTTTGCTTCTCATCTTTGGCTGGATGCAGGCGAATATTGCGTATCTTCCATTGGCAGCAGGAGAGCCGTTTGATGTCGTCATTGCTACTGAGCAAGGCTTTCGCGGCACGATCACTGCCGAACCGCCCACAGGGATCACGGTCATCGGTGATGCAGCAAAGAACGTGACTGGCAGATCGACGCCGTTCACGCTTCAAGGGGATACTGGAGTATACGATGTCGTGTTTGACGTCGGCGGCGAGCTGCACTCGAAAGAGGTCAAGATCAGCAGCTGGCGTGATTATTCGCCGACCATCAAGAGCAAGAAAGGATTTTTTGCATCAGCCTTCGGCTGGCTGTACACGTCCAAGGCAGGATATCTCGATCCTGACGGGGCAGTGTTTCAGATCATCATCAAGAACAAGCCGGTGAAGCCATTCGGTGCGCTCAGCATCTTCGGCTGGCAGCCAGGCTGGCTTGCGGCGTATATCATCTTCTCTATCATCACCAGTATGGGGATGCGAAAGGTATTGAAGGTGTATTGATCGATATTAAAAGGGTATTGATCGGTATTTTTGCGCTGTCATCTCGGTCAATTATTTTCTTATCCTTTCTTTCGTGTTTCTTAACGGCAAGAGCGTTTAACAAAACCGGCAGAGCCGGTAACGGGACACACGCGCCGCCACAATTGCAGACCTCTCATCAATTCCATTTTTCTTGCTCTACACCAGTGTTGAGCAAGAAAAATGGACACGACTGTTATAACGATGCGTGGCGGCGCCGCAACCCGTTACAGGCCTTTGGCCTGTTTTGTTATTTTTTGCCTAACAAACATTTGTGGTAGGCTAAGCTATTTCACACAGAACTTATTTCACACAAAACTTCATCAGCGACGGCGCATGGAACAGCATCTTCAGAAGAAACTTGTGCGGGTAATCATTGTCCCCCTGCGCGGCAAGGATGCGGTGGACAGGCGGCCTGCCGAGCGTGGAGATCAGCTCTTCGTAATCCTTGTCCGAGAACCTGTTCATCTTCTTTCTCATCATCAGATGGAGCCAGAGATTGCGCCGGACTGCTGCCATGCGCTTGCCATAATCATACGTTTCATGGGCGACGGCGTCCTTGAGCTGTTGCGCAGCTGCGAAGCCCGGCACGATGCCGCCGCCGGTTGTTGCCTTGACCTGAAAAGCAGCGTCACCGACGAGAAAAACATCGTTTTCTTTCTGGCATGGAAGGGCAGGATCATAATAGGGGATAAGCCCTCCTTGCCGTCCGATAATCGTTGCGCCGGCAAACTTGTCCTTGAGAAATGATCCAAGATATGCTGCGGAGTTCTTATAGCTTGCCGTGCCGACCTTTGCTGTATATTCATCCATCGGAACAACCCATGCGAAAAAGTCCTCGTGATATTTCTTGTCAAAAAATAAGTACGCGAGCTCCTTATCGAACCACGGCTTTTTCATGGCCAGGAAGACCTGGTTGCCGATCCAGTACCTGCGGCTGCCGAAGATGCCGGCGCTCTTGGCGACAGCAGAGTTGGGGCCGTCAGCGCCGACCAGCAGGCTCGTCTCGCGGGTTATCGGCTTGTTTTCTGACAGAAGCTGAAGCTGGATAGAAGAGTTGTTTCTCCCTGCTGAAGACCTGGCGGTGTTGGCAGCAGCAGTGTGGCCGGCAGCAGTATGGTTCGTGTAGCTGGCAAAGCGCGTCTTGGTCAGGATGGCTGCACCGGATGCCATGGCAAGGCTGGCAAGGTACTGGTCAAACTTGATGCGGTCATACACATACGCTTTCTCTTCTTTTGCCTTGATCTCTACTGATGCTTTGCCGCAGCACAGCGCAGCGCCCTTGATCATGTTGAGCACATGGTCCTTCTTTGGCTTGATGAACTCGTCGAGATTGATGTTGAACAGGCCAGTACATTGCTCTGGGCTGCCGATGACAGCATTGTCTTCGATGATAGTTGTCGGAACTCCCTCTTTGGAGAGGAGATGCCCAAGGTAGCATCCAACAGGGCCTGCGCCGACGATAGTGACTTGTTTTTCAGACGAGCTCATCTTCCAGTGGGAGAGAAGAAGATATATAAAGTGGTATGGTAAGGTACTGCCTAACCTAGTTTGTGACGAACCCCACAACATTTTTATACTCTTTCTTGGATTATGATGCACCATGAACAAACAAGGTATTCTTCACGCCATCCTCCCCACCCTCATTCTTCTCCTTGTTGTTTTCTCTGTTCTTCCTGGCTGTTCTCCACCACCCTTCCCGAAGTTCATGCCTCCGCCGCCGATGGCGCCTGCTGATGCAGGGGGTGTTCCAACTTCTGCTCCGCACGCTGATGGCCAAGGAGAGGGCAGGGAGTGGATTCCTCCTGTTCCATCAGCCCAACAAGATGCTGCCCGGCAGGAAAATGCAGCCAACAATAGGCATACCGAAGAAAATGGGCGTACAGAAGACGACAAGGCCAATATCTTGGCGAGCTTGGTGACCATCAGCAGCCATCTTCGCAGCCATCCCCTTCGGACGGCCAGCAGCGCGGCATTCTCACTCAATGGTGTGAAGGGAATGGTTCGTTCAAGCTCGACACATTCCCGCTTGATGTTGGAAATATAGAGCTTATCGTCCCGATGGGCCGAGTTCAGAATTCTCACGTGACACCGACCGACCACCAGTACATTATCCCAAAAGAGACTAAAAGCAAGTCGCTCGTGACGGATGACCCGTATCGCTACGAGGTCCGAGCCCCTGCTGATGGCTACATCATCAATATTGAGCTGTTCAAAGAGCCGGTCGAGATAAACTATCAGGACCAGCCCTACATCAATAATTACCTTGTCTTTTTCGAGCATTCCTGCACCTTCTACACCCGCCTTATCCACATCGATACGCTTGCTCCAGACATTGAAGCGAAGGTGGAATTCCGAAACGCGGAGAGCCAGCACCCTAATGCCTTTCCCAGAATTCCTGTCAAGAAAGGCCAGGCCATCGGCACGGTCGGCCCGCATTCGTTTGACTTCCAGATTATGGATACCAGTATCAAGAACAAGTTTATCGCTCCAGAGCACACTCAGACATGGACGTTGTACACGGTGGATACCTTTGATTACCTTGCAGAGCCGCTCCGGTCAGCTCTCCTCGCAAAAAATATCAAGATGACAGAGCCATATGGCGGAAAGATCATGTATGACAAGGACGGGACACTGCTTGGCAACTGGCGCAGGATAGGGCGTGATGCATCCAACTCCCAGTATTGGCAGGATGACTTGAGCATTGTCTATGACCACATCGACCCGTCACAGATCCAGGTTTCCATCGGCAATTTTGGCGGCTCTCCACAAGCATTCAGTGTCCGAGGGAATGCTCCAGCCCCCGAGTCAGTCAACAAAGAAAAAGGGATGGTCGTGTACGGCCTTGCGGAGACAAAATATTATACGGAGTCAGGAGAACTGTGGGATGAGATACGCTTTGCGAAATTGTCAGCAAAAAACAGTGATTATCTTGTTGGCACCGTTGCCTTCCAGCTCGAGAGCGACCGTGTCCTGAAAATGGAGGCCTTTCCCGGCAAGACAGCCGATGATGTTCGGGGATTTACGGAGAAGGTGGTGAGGTATGAGAGGTAAACTTGATTACTTCTTATACCCTGCAATTATATCTACCTTACCGCCGATTACTTATACTACCTTCCCATACAGCGTTCAATACTTCTCCGCATCCTTCAGCCCATGCCCAGTGAGGACACAAACAACTTTTCCATCCAGATGCAGCTTCTTCGCCCCTGCGTAGGACACGGCGCCGGAGGGCTCGACGAAGATCCCTTCATGGCGGGCAAGCTCTTCGCGGGCGTTGAGGATCTCGCTGTCCTTCACGGCAACCGCAAGCCCGCGCGTCTTCTTCAGCGCGATCAGGGCCTTCAGGCCATCAACAGGATTGCCGCACGCGATAGCTGAAGCAAGCGTCTGCGGCTGTTTTACTAAGGGGATGTGATGCATGCCTTTCTCAAACGCGTCAACCAGCGGCTTGCACCCGGCGGACTGCACTGCCACCAGCCGCGGCAGCTTGGAAATCAGCCCGACCTGTTTCATCTCCATGCATGCCTTGTACGTTGCAGAAAACAGGGTCGCATTGCCGACCGGCAGCACGATATAGTCCGGCACGTTCCAGTTGAGCTGGTCAAGGATTTCAAACCCAACGGACTTTTCTCCCTCGCCGCGGTAGGCATAATCGCCGGTGAGGTAGACATGCTTCTTCTTCCGCAGCTCTTTCGTCTTGCGCAGCGCATCCTCATACGTTCCCTTGACGATATGCACGGAGTCTGTCATCATGCGGATCTGCAGCACCTTGTTTTTTGGCGCGAACGAGGGGAGATAGATAGAACATTTCAAGCCTGCGCGGGCGCAGTACGTTGCGACCGACGATCCCATGTTGCCGGTGGTCGCGCACGCCACTTCTGCCACACCGAGCTCGACCGCCTTGCTTATTTCGACAGTACTGCCCCTGTCCTTGAACGATCCTGTCGGGTTTTGCCCTTCGATCTTGAAGAAATACCCCTTCTGCCGGACTGATGGAAGAAGCGGCGTGCCGCCCTCGTCCAGTGTCACTCTCTTGTCGAGATCCTCGATCGGGTAGAACAGGTGGTACTTCCAATGGGTCGGCTTCTGCTGGTAGAACAGGCTGGTGATCAGGTGCTTTTTGATCTTTTCGTAGTCATACATGATATCCACTGGCCCGCCGCATTCCTCGCACTCGTACACGACCAGAGAGGGGGAGAACTCCTTCTTGCAGTTGATGCAGATGATGGATTTCGCGAGCATGATTCCACCTTATTGTTTGGTCATCGCAACTTCTTTCTTATTCACTTCTTTCTTATTCAATGCAAATATTGGGAGGATTCTTCAGCAGCTCATACACCAGCTGGATGGCGTTGGCAATATCGTCGGTGTGGGCGATGCCGACCGAGGAGTGCAGGTTCCGGACAGCGACGCCAAGAACAGACGACGGCGTGCCCTCCTTGTGCAGCATGATCTGCGTGGCGTCGGTGGTTCCGACCTCATCAACCTTCAGCTGGAGCGGGATCTTGTGCTTCTTGGCCACTGCCTTGAGCCACTCATCAATGCATCTGGTCGTGATGATCTCCGCATCCATCAGCACCACGACAGGCCCCTTGCCCATGTTGATAAGATTTTTTTCGCTGGAATCGTCTGCGTTGGTGACATCAATAGCAATGCCCCAGTCCGGCTCGACATTGTAGGCTGACACTTTTGAGCCGTACAGGCCGATCTCTTCCTGCACGGTGAAAACGTAATAGACATCCTGATTCACGCTTTTCAGCCTCTTGGCGACCTCGATGAGGATGTAGCAGCCGATCCGGTCATCCAACGCCTTGCCGGAGATGATCTTCTCGCTGCCGAGCGTGGTGAAATGGTGCGTGAAGACGACATAGCTTCCTGCGCCGATGTCCAGGGCTTTCAGCTCTTCTTTTTTCAGCCCGGTGTCAATGTACAGGTCGCCGAGCTTCGGCATGCCGGTGACTTCAAGGTCTTCATGGAGCTCCTCAAACGTGATGACCCCCTTGCAGGCCACCTGATTCTTGGAATTCAGCACGGATGCCGTGTGCCCGATGAGGACGACAGGGTCAACGCCGCCGATCACAGAAAAGGTGAGCTGGCCGTTGTCCTGCACGCTCTTGACCTTGTGGGCGATGAGATTGCCGAACTTATCGACCGAGATGGCATCAACGTACGGCTTGATCTCTTTTGCGATCATCTTCCGCACATTTCCCTCGGCGCCGCTTGGGCCGATCGTGTTGCACAACTGCTGGAGGAGGTGAAGAGAGGTCATTGTTGTGTACCGCTTCGTGCACTATCCTGCTTCTTGCAGCTCGTGAGGGCCGCATCCAGCAGGAGCACGGCAAGATCCGCATGCTGTTTTGTCATCGTGAGCGGCGGGCAGAATCGGATTGAGTTTTTCCCGCAGGGAAGAAGGAGCAGGCCGTGCTTCATCGCCTCGCACAGGATGATGTTCAGGCTATTAGGCGAGAGCGGCTGCTTGGTGTCCCTGTTCTTGACCAGCTCTACGCCGATCATGAGGCCGATGCCGCGCACGTCGCCAATGATACAATGATCGTCCTCCAGTCTTTTGAGGCGGGACAGGAGGTACGCCCCGACACGCTTGGCATTCTCTCCAAGCTTGTGCTTGTCCATATATCGTAACGCAGCAATGCCTCCGGCGCAGGACAGCAGATTTCCGCCAAACGTGTTGGAGTGGCTTCCAGGCCCCCAATCCATAATCTTAGGAGAGGCAACGGTGGCGCCGATTGGGACTCCGCCGCCGATGCCCTTTGCCATGCTCACGATGTCGGGCGTGACGCCAAAGTTGCTGATGGACAAGAAGGATCCGGTGCGGTACGCTCCTGCCTGGACCTCGTCACAGCAGAACAGCGCGCCATGCTCCTCACATAATCTCTTGACGCCTTTAAAAAAATTCTTTGGCGGGACAATATAGCCGCCTTCTCCCTGGATAGGCTCTGCCATGATGCCGGCAAGGTTTCCTTTTGTTGATCTCATAGCTTTCTCCAGCAGGGCAAGCGCCTCGCTGCTGCATTGTTCTGGAGAAACATCTCTGTTCCTGCCACTGCTGTGCCTGTCACTATCTCTTCCACCGCTCTGCCCGTTTCCCAAATGCCCATCTCCCCATCGGTACGGGTTCGGGTAGGGCGTGTGCTTGACCGGCAGGAACGGCCCGAAGCGCTCGCGCTGGACAGGCTTGGAGTTCGTCATGGATAACGAGCCCATCGTCCTGCCATGGAAGCAGTTATCGAACGCGATAAACCATTTCTTTTTCGTATGCCACCGCGCCAGCTTGTAGGCGCACTCGACAGATTCTGTTCCGGAATTGGACAGGAAGACCTTGTTCATGGACGCGTCCGGCATGTGCTTGACAAGCTCTTCGCAGAATCGCACGGGAAGCTCGGCATAGAAATCTGGAAAGCCCGCATGCAATCCTCTTCCTGCCTGCTCCCTGATCGCTTTCACGACGTCAGGATTCGTGTGGCCGACGTTCATGACCGCGATGCCAGCGGCGCAGTCGAGATACTTGTTGCCGTCCACATCCCACAGCCAGACATCTCTTGCTTTCTTATAGACAAACGAGTACTCCCTGCTGTACGATGGCGAGACGACTCGGGTATCTCTTCGGATGTACTCAAGAGACAGCTTTCCCGGAACGCGGCAGCCAAATGCGGGATTCTGGCCTTTCATCGCTTCACTCTCTTCTTGCTGCCGGCATGGCCTGCCATGCGCTTGGCTTCAACAGTGTCAATCTGCGCTTTCTGAAGCTTTCCGCTATAATCAACATACACGGTCTTTGTTTCAGAAAATTCATGGATGCCCTCGATGCCTGCCTCGCGCGTCCCATTCCCAGTCCCTTTCACCCCGCCAAAGGGCAGGTGGACTTCTGCGCCGATCGTGCTGGAATTGAGGTAGGTGATCCCAGTTTCGATATGCTCCATCGCCTTGAACGCCTTGTTGATATCTGCCGTGTATATGGCGGAGCTGAGGCCGTACTCGGTGTTGTTGCACACGCGGACAGCTTCCTCAAATGACACCACCGGGATAATGGACAGGACCGGTCCGAATATCTCTTCCTGGGCGATCCTCATCGATGGCTTGACATTGGTGAAGACGGTCAGCTCAAAAAAATAGCCTGCTTTCTTGATAGGCCTCCCGCCGCAGAGCAGCTTTGCTCCTTGGCTTTTTCCGATCTCCACATACTTGGCAACCTTATCCAGGGCCTGCTGGTTCACCAGAGGGCCGACATCACACGCCATCCCGTCGCCGACCTTGAGCTTTCGGAGCCTGTCAAGCAGCATCTTTTCAAATGCCTTCTGGACTTTTTGGTGGATGATGACTCTGGAGCAGGCAGTGCACCGCTGCCCCGTGGTGCCGAAAGCTCCCCACACCACGCCATCAACAGCAAGAAGAAGGTCAGCGTCGTCCATGACGATGATCGCGTTCTTTCCCCCAGATTCGATGCCGACTTTTTTTAAGCCAGCGGAGCGAATAACGTGCTCTGCCACTGCCTTGGAGCCGGTGAAGGAGACCACCCTCACTCTCGGGTCCATGACCAGGGCATCGCCAAGCTCGCTCCCACTGCCTGCGACAAGATTGACAACCCCTTTTGGAACGCCTGCCTGGTCCAGGATCTTGACGAGCTCGATGGCGCACAATGGCGTGTCTGAAGATGGCTTGAGAACGACGCTGTTGCCGCAGATCAGGGCCATCAGGAGCTTCCAGGCAGGGATGGCAATCGGAAAATTCCATGGCGTGATGAGCCCGGCAATGCCGACAGGCCTGCGGATCGTCATACAGAACTTGTCCGGCAGTTCTGACGTCGTAGTATGCCCGTACAGGCGCCGGCCCTCTCCTGCCACATATTCTGCAATGTCAATGGCTTCCTGCACGTCGCCAAGCCCTTCCTTGATCTGCTTGCCCATCTCTCTAGTTACCAGCTGGCCGAGCCGGTGCTTGTTCTGCCGCAGCAGCTCTGCTGCCTTCAGAAGGATCTCTCCCCGCTTTGGCGGCGGCATCCTGCTCCAGTCGGGATAGGCGCGCTCGGCAGCATCAATCGCCTCTTTCATGTCCTTCGGCGTGCTCTTCTGGAAGGAGCCTAGACTATCAGCTGGGTTGGCAGGATTCCTGCTCTCAAAGGTCTGGCCTGAAGATGACGGCACCCACTGGCCGCCGATATAGTTTAGATACGCCTGAGCCATGACACACCTCTTTTTGGATGTTTAACTCGCTGCTGATTTTAAATGTTGCGCTTCTTTTTGCTCTGTAAAAAGTCTTCTCGCAAAACTTCGTTTTGCTCGACTGCCGCTGGGTTCGCCCCTTGTTTTTTAATCGAGAGCCCTGCATCCCCGTAAGGGATGCTCAAAAATCTGCGGATTTTTGGCATCTCGCAAGGAGACAACCCCCTGCAACGGGCTAAAACAAGGTATAGTAGGGGCTCACAAATTGGCGGCAGTGCAGACTTTCTACAGAGCCGCTTCTTTTGGCTCTGTCCCGAATGTAGGGAATGGCACTGCTGCCTAGCGAAGTCATCCGTTCCAGGACGATGGCTGAAGACTCGGTTTCATGGCCGATTCTATATGTGAATGGAGCGCAGCAGTGCCATTCTCCTCCTGAAATGGGCGGCGCTGCTGCGCTCCGTTCGCGTTTACTATTCGACCGTCCACCGAGTATCCGTGCATTGGCTGGAAAGACCGGGCATT
>JACPCA010000016.1 GCA_016180035.1 Candidatus Woesearchaeota archaeon | reverse complement strand
CCCCGAATGGGGCATCCCCCTGCGACGCGCCCGACAAAGAAATCGAGAGGATTTCGACCTTAATGATGCTCCCCCTGCTCCAGAAAGCTAAACAAATACAAATATTTAAATAATACTTAGTATTACTAAGTATTACTATGGAAACAATCTCGCTGAAGATGGAAGACACGTTCCTGGAAACGATAGAAAGAGCGATGAAGAAGCATAACTATTCAACCAAGACGGAGTTCATCCGCGAAGCCATACGGGAAAAATTGAATACATTGGAAAAGCAGGAGTCTGCAATGCGGGCTTTGATGGCACACGGCGCTGGCCGGAAAAAGCACGGGATAATCACAGATGAAGAGATTCATGCCGCACGAGAAAAAATAGCAAAACAGATGGCAAAAGAATTTGGCATAGAATTAGACTAACTCTTCTGGCTTCTTTGTTTGGACAATATCTCTTACTTTGGTGAAATCCCAATCACGAGAAACCAGTACAGCTTGATATTCCCGTGCCACTACCGCATGAACAGCATCACCAAGCGGGATATTTCTCTGTTTTGAAATCTTTCTCGCTTCTCTAACCTGTTCTTTGGTGATTTGTACTTTCTTCAACGAATCTTTTTTTATCTAAGAGGGTCATTACCCATATCTCATCATAAGAAAAACCGATGTCTTTAAGCTCTTGTTCTATATAATCTGAAAAAATGATGATATCATCATCAGCAATTATTTTAACGATGAGGTTAAATACATCTTCAGCATGATCTCCGCGTTTTAGATAATGATCGACCCAGATTGACGTGTCAAAATAATAGCGTTGTTGTTCCATAAACCATCCACAAAATCAAGAATTCATAAATATATTGAAAAAAATCGAAACTATTTCGGAATTATTGAAATATTTTCAAAAAATGATATACTGGCCGTCGTACCGCAACATGCTACTCTTCAGCAGTTTTATCGCCTCTTGCTTTTCCTTCCGTCTTTTCCATGCCTCACTTCCTTCTCCACCCATCTCTGAAACAGCGGGTTTGCTTCAGCACCCCACCGAAGGATGCAGGGGATGTCATAAGAATGAGCCGTCTCAACCACCTTCTGGATGGTCGGATAGTGCTTTTCGATGGTCTCGCACATTAGTATAAACTCGTTATCATCCTGCAGCTCGCCTTCCCAGTGATAGAAGCTTTCCACCAGGTGGATATGGGCGCAGGCGATGAGGCGCTTGCCAAGCAGAAGCTTGGCGATATCTTTCGCCTCGTCCTTATCCTTGCAGGGAATGGAGAGGAGGAGCATAGCGCGATAATGGCACATAAGCTTTAAATATTCTTCGCTTTTGATGAGTTCTATGAACATTCTTTTTACCAATAGCCTTGGAACGTATGTTCTTGACTCCAACTTCCGCGTGAAGGACAAGATCCTGTTCTCTCCCGAAGAGCGCCACAGCCAAAGCAGGCTGGTCACGGCAGGATCGATCTTAGACAGCGAGAAAAAGCTGGCAAAGAAGCACAAGGTGCGCCTGCTCACGCTCCGAACATCACCGGATATTGACTGCTTCTGTGATGAGAAGACCTTCATAGGGGTCAGCAATGCGCTCTATAAAGAATCAGAAAAGGTTCACGAAGCGGACATCGCCATCACGAAGAGGGACATCAAGGACGCTTTTACGAGAGACCATGCCAGCATCTTTATCATCCAGGCAGTGAACACGATCAAAGAGCTTGACCGGGCGGCAAACATGCTCACGCATCGGCTGCGGGAATGGTATGGCTATGCCGCGCCAGAAGTCGTGGCCTCTGTCCAGGACAATGAGGCGTTCTCCAAGCTGGTGGCAGAGGCGCAGAGATCGCAGCTCCTCGAAAAGATCGGGCTGACCCAGGAAAAAAGCATGGGGGCACGCGCCAGCGAGGCTGACCTTCGGCACCTTCAAGAGATGGCCAGGCAAGTTTTGACATTCTACGCCATGCGCCGCGAGCAGGAATCGTATCTGGAGCAGGTCATGGCAAAAGAATGCCCGAACATCAAGGCAATAGCAGGAACCATGATTGCGGCAAAACTCCTTGCCACTGCAGGATCCCTCAAGGCGCTGTCGCAATTCCCTGCCTCCACCATCCAGGTTCTCGGGGCAGAAAAAGCCCTCTTCCGGCACATGACGACGAAGAGCAAGCCGCCCAAGTACGGCCATCTCATCCATCACCCGCTCATCGCCAAGGCAGCAAAAGAAAACAGGGGAAAGGTCGCGAGAGGCCTGGCGGACAAGCTTGCCATCGCCTCGAAAGTAGATTATTTCAAAGGCGCCTTTATCGGCAACAAGCTGCGGCAGAAGCTGGAGGACAAGTTCCGATGACAAAGATGAGGAAGATGGGAAGGCCTCTTCAACGGAGATCACCTGCGAGACTATTACCGATGAGAAAAGCCTTCTCATCCAAAGCTGCGCAGCAGCATGTCGCGTTCATCACCAGCAATGAAGGAAAAGCAGCGGAAGTCCGGGCGATGATGAGGCCGACGCTTATTGACATCATCAAGCTGACGCTCCCGGAAGTGCAGGGAGAGAGCGAGTTTATCGCGCGCGAAAAGGCAAAGTATGCCTGCGCGGAGCTGCAGCGCCCGGTTTTTGTGGACGACACCCAGCTGTGCTTTTCTGCATGGGACGGGCTTCCTGGGCCGTACATCAGCTCGTTCATCAAGCGGCTCGGCCCGCTCAAGCTGTACCATCTTCTTGACGGGCAGCAGGACAAGGCTGTCAATGCTGTCTGCACGATCGCCTACTGCGAGCCCGGCAAGGATCCTGTCTTGTTTGTCGGAGAAGTGTACGGCACTCTCGTTCCGCCGCGCAGGAACACGGACAGGACGGACGCGGAAAGTTTTGGGTGGGATCCGATCTTCCAGCCAATGGGATCAGAAAGGACATTTGGCGAAATGTCGCTTGCCGAAAAAAACAGGGTGTCCCATCGCGGGCTTGCAGTCCAGAAATTCAAAGAGTATCTGCGGAGTATGTGACGATGAGACGACCGACAATGAGACGACCCGATCATAAACCAGCTGCATCGCCAATGCCCCCCGCAAGATCTTTCGAGGATTACCAGCAGCAGCGCAAAGGGCGCAAGCCTTACGCCAGGCCAGAATACCAGCGCGAGCGCCAGCCCTCCCCCTATTCCAAACAGGGTTATCAACGCGAGAACCGATATCGGAACGAGCGTCCGCAGAATCAGCCCTTCTTTTCGTATCCGCCATCCTCATCAGGCTTTCAAGCGCCAAGTTTCAGGGCAAACACGGGCATCATCCCCCACCAGCTGCAGGGTGTCTTCATGGCAGTACGGGGGAAGAAGACGCTGTACTACACCAAAAATCTTGTTCCCGGAATGCAGGTGTATGGCGAGCGGCTGAGCCGGCACGATGGCGCCGAATTCCGCGAGTGGGACGTGAGCAAGAGCAAGCTTGGCGCTGCCATCGCCAAAGGCATCTCCCAGATCGGCATCAAGCCAGGCAGCACCGTGCTCTATCTTGGCTGCGCGTCAGGAACAACAGCGTCTCATGTCAGCGATATCGTTGGCTGTGACATTGTTGGTGATGGTCATGATGCTGGTGATACGGGCAGTGAAGATAAGAACAGCGGATATAAAGAAAATGAAGATAAAAGAGATGGCGGGTGCGTGTTCGCGCTCGATGTTGCACCACGTCCCCTGCGTGATATCATCCAAGTCTGCGCGGCAAGAAAGAATATGTCTCCTATCCTTGCTGACGCGCACCATCCAGAACAATACTTCCATCGCGTCACGGCAGTTGACGTTGTCTTTCAGGATGTCGCCCAGAAAGACCAGGTCGGCATCTTTCTCAAGAATTGCGCTGTCTTCCTCAAGAATGGCGGGTTCGGGCTGCTGGCGGTCAAGGCGCGAAGCATTGACGTCACCAGAAAGCCAAGCGCTATCTTTTCTCAAGTCCGGCAGCAGCTGGAGCAGGAGGGAGTGATCGTGGACTACCGCAACCTGGAGCCGTTTGAAAAGGACCACTGCTTGTTCGTGTGGAAGAAGAAGTGATGGGAAGTTAAATAACATGAGGGAAAGATAAACAAATACGAAATGACAGAACACTAATTCATCTTTTTCTTTTCCCACGACGCCACTGTTTCCTGGATCTCTGCGCAGGAGGCAAGGAACGCGCTGTGCTCTTCTTTCGTGAGCGGCAGCTCGATGATCTTCTCCATGCCGTTGGCGCCAAGGACAGCTGGCACGCCGGCGAACAGGCCCTGCAAGCCGTACTCGCCATGAAGGAACGCTGATACCGGGAGGACGCGCTTGCTGTCCGCCGCTATCGCCTCCACCATTTCCATAATCGCCGCGCCGGGAGCGATATAAGCTGACGTCTTCAGGAAGCTGATGACCTGTTTTCCTCCCTGCTGCGTCTTTTCAACAATATCTTTCATCTGTTCTTTGGAGAGAATCTCCGGGAGCGCTTTTCCGCGGACAGTGGCCAGCCGGACAAGAGGGACCATGCCTTCGCTGTGGCTTCCGATGACCACTGCATCAACATCCTCGACGCTGCAGCCGGCTGCCTGAGCGATGAAATACTTGAACCGCGCGCTGTCAAGGCAGCCTGCCATGCCCATCACGCGATGCTTTGGAAAGCCGGACGCCTCCGCAGCGACATGGACCATCGCATTGAGCGGGTTGGACACGATGATAAGGGCGCAATCCGGGGAATACGCAGCTGCCTGCCGCACGACTCCTCCCACAATTTTTGAATTGTCACTCAGCAGGTCTTCTCTCGTCATGGATTCTGTGCGGACCTTGCCAGCCGTGATGACGACGATGTCAGAATTTTTTGTTGCAGCATAATCTGTTGTGCCCGTGATGCTGATTTCAGACCCTAAGATGGGAAGAGCCTGGGACAGGTCAAGAGCTTTTCCCTGGGGGAGGCCGTCAACGATATCCACCAGCACGACATCACCTAAATTGCGGGCTGCAATCCACGCTGCAGCAGACGCCCCGACATTGCCTGCGCCGACAATCGTTATCTTCTTTCGCTTGCTCATCAATTATTCCCCCCATTGCTCTTCCCAATTCTGGCCGCCAACTATCCTCCATCATCCATACGGCTTGCCTGTTGCCGTGCAGCTCTCGCGCATCTTGATAAGGGTAGAGCGGCGGTTGCTCAATTCCAAGATGGCATCATCGACGTTCTGCTTGGCAGCGTCGTAGTCCGCCACGACAGCATCATACGCGGCATCAGCCTCGGTCAGGACCTGCTTTGCGTTTTCGACATCATGCTTGGCATCTGCCACTGCCATGCTGCACAAGGCGTCATCAAAATGATCGTCCAGCAGCTCCACCTCATCCCCGATCAGGTTGGCTTCAGGAAGAGTATCAGGCCCGTCTGGCTCTGCCGGTTCCGGCGGGGCCGTTTCGTTTTTTTCTTGCTCTTGTTCTGTTGGAAGCCCTTGGCCATTGTCTTCTGCAGCGGCATTTATATCACTGGTATCACCTTTCCCAGAGCCATCGCCTCGCTGTTCTTCTTCTGCTTCCAGCTGCTGGGAAGCATCACCCGCAGCTGCCGCATCAATCCCTTCACTGGATTCGACAGACCCTTCGGCTGTATCATCCTCATCATCGCTCGTAGCCAGCGTATTGCTATCCGATGGCTTCTCACTCTTGTCATATACTATGAAGAAGAGGATGGCAACGATAACGGCAAGGCAGATCCCTATCCGCCATGGAGAAGGCCATGGCGAAAAGATTTCTCTATTTCGCTGTTTTGCAGAGCGGCAGAACTTCATGGTGGAGCAGAAGTGAGGCTTGTTTAAAAAATTTGTTATTCCCTTAAAAATGTGTTATCGCTTTGGCACTATCTCACCAGAGCGGCCTTCGCCATTTAACCGATCGTTGATTGCTGGTCCTGATCAGCCGGGCGATGGACTTGCTCTTGCGGATGATGATCCTGTCGCCTTCCCTGACAGTTTTCAATGACCTGTTGTTGTCTGCTGCAACATGGGCGCTGTTTCTCACGATCGTGACGGTGATGACAGCGCTGTCGGAAAGCAGGAGATGGCGGCGGGGGGCAGCCGTGTTATTGAACGCCACGCCGATCCCTTTCTTGAACTGCTGGCGCGTGATGGAATGGAAGTATCCGGTCGAGCCGTACGGCGTTGCCACGACAAGCCCGTCGCCGATAAGCTCTCCATCAGCCGGCGCAGTGGTGCAGGCAACGGTGAATCGCAGCGCTTCTGTCGGCAGCTTGTTGCGGATCGTTATATCATTGGCTGCCACCAGCGCTGCAGCCTTGTCCTGGTGCTTGTTCTTACTGTTGGCATTCCTGTCCTGCTTTCTGATGATGGCTGCTTCCAGCTTGAAATGCTCTTCTATCCTATATTCCCCTCTCCGGAGCTGATAGAAAATGTCATGGGCATCATCATCACTGCATTGATGGCATACCTTGCTGTCCCGGATCAGGATTTTTGGTATCCCTGGATATTTTCGCTCCGCGATGAGATAGGTTCCGTCGCCGCCAAGCGAAACAACAGCCTGCGGATGCTTTGAACGAACTGTGAATCCATGCTTGGCAAGATCCTGCTGCAGCTCTCGGACAGCGGACGCGTTCTTGCCGACGATGAGGAGCTGCTTGATCGGTGGATTGCCCTGCTTTGCCATGCCTTTTTTCAGGTGTTCTTCTTTATAATGTTTGTTCTTCGGCCGGCTTTGTTCCAAATCTTTTTTCGGAGGCAGTGCCGTTGCTCTGTTAATTTTTTTGGGCTTCTGTTTGGGGTGTTAGGTTCGGGACTTCTTTGAGAGAGTTTAATGATATTGTTTTCCATCTGTTCACGCATGGTACTCCGATATTGGCGCGTTCCGCGGTGTTTATTTGTAATAATAATTTTCATTACTAAAGTGTTACAGGCACATAAACTTTGTTCTTGTAATGAATAATTAAATTACTATTACCCAAAAGACAGCTTAAAAAGCATAAATTAATATAGTTGTAATAAAATAGGACATTATAATGTTAAGGTAAACAGTTAAACTATTACTATGGGAGAATATGAAGACATTTGGGAATTGTACGGTCTAAACAACGACCCTTTCTTCACTGAACCACTTTCGCTATTTGGCGGTGTAGATATTCGTGTTGGCTTTGTAGGCAGGGAAGAGGAAGTTCGGCGTTTACAAGTGCTGATAAGTGGCAGTGGAGGTGGACGTATTTTAGTTACGGGAAATGTGGGAGTGGGAAAAACCACATTTGTAAATTTTGTTCGCGCAAGTGCCCCTCCGAAGCAATTTTTTACACCACTTAAAGAAATTCAAACACAACCAGAATGGACGGGGACAGACTTTATACTCAATACACTCGCCGCTATTCATAACACCATAAAACTACGTTCCGATTTAGACTCCGAACAAATTTCTCAAGACGTTTGGAAAAAACTTGAACTGCTCGTGGATATTGTGGAAAGAAAAGATAGAAACTTCTCGTTAGACGTATTAGCTGTTGGTGTAGGTTATGGAACAAACACAACAATTAATGTTCCAACACCAACAATAAATTCTCTCCATCTGTTCTTTGAACAACTTGTGGCAGAAATACAAAAGATGGGCTTCCGGCAAGTCATTTTAAGCTATAACAATCTTGAGATTATAGAGCAAAAAGACTTAACAAAATTGTTTAATTCAATAAGAGACTTTATTCAAACAAAAAACACCAAGTTCATTCTCATCGGTGGGGGCACAGTTTCTGAAACGATAAACAGCATCCCTCGGGTTCAAAGTATTATGAGCGAAAGTCCCATAAGTCTTCAGAACCTATCATTGAGTCAAGTTAAAGAACTGTTAGATAAGAGAATGCGATACTTATCAATATCCGGGCTTGTTCCAAAAAAACCGTACAAGGATGATGCCATTTCTGCGCTATATTCTCTTTATGATGGAAATTTACGATTTATTCTTAACGCGATGTCCACATCTATTAAAGAAATCGTAAGAGATATTCCATTAGTGGTAACTGCTGACGATATTAAACAAATCTTGCCAGAGGTGGCAAAGAGCAGATGGATAAACAAACTCACTCCACAAGAACAAGAGGTTTTAATGTATATTCTACATAATGGAGAAGTAAACAACAAAAAGATTGCAACAGACTTAAAAAAGCTCAAACAAAACATTTCGCCTATAACCAAGAAGCTTAAGGACTTATCTGCAATAAGATCCAGGGTAGATGGGACGGAAAAGTTCTTCACAGTAGAATCAGACATAAAATGGTTTTTACTTGAGAATGAAAGATGAAGTACAAAAGGTTCTAGGTAACTTTCCTTCCTAAAAGTCCCTTCGCTTAACACTTCTTTAAAAGTCCCGAAAATCTAACAACACCAACTGCCGTACTACTTCAGCTTTGTGAAGCGTTACCGTCCAAAGGTCGAGCCTTTTCCATGTCTTTGTCGAGACTGACAAGGGGGGCTGTCTCCTTGCGAGACGCCAAAAATCAAGAGATTTTTGAGCGTCCCTTACGGGGGAATGTCAGTCCTCAATGCCATGGGCGGAGGCGAGAAGACGGTAACGCTTCACAATGAAGCAGGGAGAGCATCTTCGAAATCCTCGATGTGAAATCGGGGGCGCTGCATCCCCGTAAGGGACAACCCCCTGCAACGCGCCCGACAGAGAAACGGAGAGGATTTCGACCTCAATGATGCTCTCCCTGCTTCAGGAAGCTGAAGTATTACCAACTGCCGTAATATTAATAAATACCAGTTCTCCTTTGTATCGCATGGCGAAAGAAGAATCGTTCGACATCCATTCCTTGACGTTCATTCTCTTGTTTATTATCGCGATGGTGTTTCTTTCTCCCCTGTTCGGCCAGGTGAATATCAGCGGCAAGCTTGTCGCCCCGCCACCTCCCCCTCCAATCCCCTCCATGTCTATGACTGCGTCATCCGGCACGGCTCTCGACGAGCTTCCAGCAGAGCCATCTGCGCCAGGCGCATTGGCTGATGACTCTCTTCCTGACGAGCCGGCAGCGCCGCTCGCCATCTCTGCCAACAGCCTTCCGGCAGAGCCGCCCAGGCCAGGGTCGCCACGGACTGGCAGCGCAGCGACGTCCGGGACTGCTGGCACGGGTACACCAGGCACTACATCAGGGGTGCCAGTTTCTGGCAGTCCATCAGGCCCATCTTATTATACTGGTGGGGGCGGTGGAAGCAGCGGCCAGCGTGGTAGTTCTGACTCGAGCGTTCGCGGAAAAACGCATCTGCCTCCATCTGCACCAGGACCAGCAGGATCGTCTGGATCAGCTGGTACGTCATCTGGCGGGGCTGCAAGAACAGCACCAATCCAGCCAAGCCGTGCAGCATCATCTTTACAGCCCATCCCTGTCAAGACCGGTCCCGCGCTGGATACTGGAGTCGTGGAGCCGGTAGAAACCCCCTTATCATACCCGACGCCGCTCTTGTCGAGCCCTGTAGTGTGGTACGCTGGCGGCGGCGTGCTCGGCGCAGGGTTTATAACTACAGGGGTCCTGCTGTATCTGAAAAACAAGCGGAGGAAGAATCTGCTTTCCACCCTCCGCCAGCCAGGGCTTGACGCTGAGCCATTCTCGGAACAGCCCCTCCTGCCTGGCAGCGCGGCAGCCATCCCCCCTCTTGATTTTTCTGATGTGGAGACTAAAGAGATCTATGATTACCTTCACGACAATGCCACGAAAGGCTACGTCCTCGACGACTTGAAGGATGCCCTTGCCAAGAACGGGTTTTCGCAGGAGAAAATCAAACAGGTAGCGGAGTCGCTGCAATAACTCTGTAGAAATACGAGTAGGAATAAACGAGATAGCAAACTTTATAAAAACGGAGAGCAAAAATTGCTAGAAAGAGCGTGTATTGTGGCAGCATCTCCTCCAACTCATCATCAACAGCATCGGCCTACGCCTAACCATCATCATTTTTCTAAAAACCATCCCAAGCATCACCTTAGGTTTGATCACTCCCACAAGGGATATCCCAAAAGATTCTCTTCTCAGATGAAGATTGCGCTCGTGCTTCTCGGGCTGTTCTTTATCTCCCTGTTCTTTGTCACGTTCAACAAGAAAGGAATGTCTCTCCTTCCTCCAGAGCCGTCGAGCCCGCGAGAGAGCGGCGGCATCTTCGGCAGGGCGGTCGAGTACGGCGAGCCGATCGTCGGCGACTTTGCCCCGCCCTACGAGCTTGTCGGGCAGTATGTTGATGGCGGGAAAGTATTATCCGGAGATCGCCCGTTCTTTTACGTCCTGAACGATTTCTATCCTGTTGCCTCGGACGGCAGGGAGACCTTGCTGACGCCGCGCGCGTTTGCTCCAGGCGGCCTGATCTATAACATAGGATACATCTATACCCGGAATGCAGAGGGTGTCTCGGACTGGACACCATTCGATGTCGTTCCCGACGAGGGCGGCAGCAGGTACCGCATGACGGACGCTTCCGGCGCTGCCGTTGACACGAACTGGATTGCTGTCAAGGCAAAAGCAGACCTTCCCTATTCTTCTGATGAGTTTCTCACCGCTTTTCCTGAAGGAGAGAACTATATTGTCACGTACGCCTGCCTTCGGCCGAATCCTTTAGAGCCATGGAAGTGCGGCTGCAAGGCCAACAGCGACCGGCCGGATGACTGCGGCTACTGGATGATCCAGACCTTTGACGTTTGCTCTCTTGGAAAGCAGTGGGATCCGGAAACAAACACCTGCAATGTGTGGACTGCGCCAGGAGGGGCAGGAGCCTGCGGCGATGGGCTGCTCGATACTGGAGAAGCTTGTGATGATGGAAACAGCGATGCTGGCGATGGGTGCAGCGAGGGTTGCGCTGTCGAGGCTGGTTATGAATGTAATACTGATGTTCCACCCTCTGTCTGTACTCCTGTCACTGTTGCAGGCATTGCTGCCGGAGAGCCGCGCTGCGGCGACGGCATCGTGAACAGAGTAGAAGAATACTGTGATGATGGAAATGCTGTTGATACTGACACCTGTACGGCAGTGTGCACGCCTGCTCTTCTCTGCGCAGACGCTCCAGCTTCTATTCGCGCGCTTGACCTTCATCTGATTGCTGATGTTTCTTTAAGTATGGCGCGGCCGACAGAAGATCCTCGTCTTGATCAAGCCAAGCGCGCTCTCGTCGGAACAACAGCCTATCCTCTTATGGGCTTCGTGGACAAGATCTTCGCCCAGCCGAATGGGAACAGGAACACGATCAGCGGAACAAGATTCAGCGGCAGTGCATCCCAGCTTGCGTCAAAAAAAGATATAACTGGAAAGAGTTCGCTTGAGTCTGCAATATCATTGTTATCCCTTGCAGGGGGAACGAATTACGAGGCTGGCCTTGTACGAGGCCTTCAAACACTCTGTGCCGACGAGAGCAGCGATTGCGCCACCAATCCTGATGATACTGACGCTGCCGTGTTCATGACTGATGGCGCGCCTTTGGTGTGCACGACGTGTGGTGTTGGCCTTTCTGAGCCAAATTTAAGGCATTCGTCAGGGTATTATTCCTGCAGTTCTGGCACGTCTGATCCTCTTCATAGCCTGTTACAGACTCGTTCCCGCTGCCCTCTCTTTACCAAAGCCCTCATCGAGAACGCGCTGGACAAGGCGGATGACTTCCCTGTCAAAGGAGCTCGCTTGTTCGTGATCGGGTTTGATGTTGAACAAGAGGAGGCTGATTGCACAGCAGCTCAGCAGGCTGCCGCACTTGGTGTCCATTCGCTGCCCTTATCCGATGCGCAGGTGGATGCTCTGGCAGCCTGCCCCAGGATCCTCCTCAAGAAGATCGCCCAATTCGGCAATGGCGAGTATTATACTGCCAAAACAACGGCTGACGCGTCCAAGTGCGATACTGATCCTCTTGGTACCGAATGCGCCTGCTCTCACAATCCGGAAAGCCTGGAATGCATCTACGGCGAGCTGAACACTGCCTATTCTGACATCGCCAGCATCGCCGCGTGCTCGAACATCTGCGGCGACGGGACGGTTGATGCCGGTGAGGCGTGCGATGATGGGAACAGGAGAAATAGCGACGGGTGCAGCGAAGCGTGCAGCGTGGAAATGCTTGGCGCTGGAGTATCGTCTGCTGGTTCTTTAGCCGGCCAGTGGACATTGCCGACACAAAACACTGCGCCAGACAATCAGATCGTCGAATTTAGTGGAGAAGGCGACGTCTATACTGGTATTCTCCTTGCCCTCGGCGATCAGATAGGTTCTTTTGGGTTTAGTGTCGGTGAAACGACATTTCGCAATCTTCAATCAACAGGAGATGCCACATATGAAGGAGAAGTATTGGTTAAAACAGTGACTGGCAGCACGACAACAGTGAACTGGTATCCTGTTCAGCTGACTATTGATGGGGATAGCATGAGTTGGACCATAAGTGGTGTTGCTGGAGAAAGTCCATGGCAGCGTTATACCGGTGGTGCAGACGGAACAGTTGCAGGAGAGACATGCGAGATTGATGCTGCAACAGGAGAGATCATCGTCAACGATGCCAGCAGTGCGGAGACAGAACGATCCTCTCCAACAGAATGCATCACGCCGGCAGTTGATTCCCAGCCGCCATTTGTCCGGGAACACTTCTGTACGGATGGTGTGCATTCTATGGTCGATGGCCTGCCATGTACGTCCGGCACTTGTACGGTGGGTTCTGATGGGGCCGCAGCATGTGTTGCATCAGCGGCAAGCAGCTGCACAATCAATCCGAATCCTGCTGTTCTTGATGGAACTGTTCAGAATGTCTGCACGGCGGCTGATGGGAGTGTGGCGCCGGCGAATACCTGTCTTTGCTCAACTGTAGGAGACTTTAATCGTCCGGAGCCAAGTTGTTTGTATAAGGCTGGTCGCCTTACGCAATCCGCTGTTCCCGTGTATGGCTGCGCTGCTGACGGTTCCTGCGAAAGGACAGCACGGGCCGTTTGTTCCGACGGTACTATATGTGATCAGGGATTGTGTGTTGCGGAGGAAGCTGCTGCAGCGCCTGCTGCGGGAATCGTCGCCGGGGAGCCAACGATACCGGTGTGCGGCGACAAGATTGTCAGTGGGACAGAGCAGTGTGATGATGGGATGCAATGCGATAATGGTGTCGAGTGTACGTCCGATGTTAGAGTTTGTGACAGTAGGATATCAGTCATGACCTGTGAACAACGAAACTTTGACGGGTGTTCAAAGGAGTGCATGATAGAATACTTATCCGACGGTGATTTTGAGGGAGTTACGCTTCAAGCATTTGCAGGATATGATCACGCTGTTGCTGCAGCTCTTGATAATCCAAATAAATGGTATGAACATGATCGTAATGTCCCTTCCGATGAAGAAGTCACTATTTTCGAGAGCGGGGGGAACCCCGTTGTTGAAATTCAAGGTATTGGTCCTTATGTTGCTCAAGCTATTCAGGTTCCTCCGGGAGAATATACCGTTTCAGGATGGACAAATCATAATGGCGGGGTTATAGCTGTACAAAAATATGATTCTCGAAAAACTTCTGTTGATTTTATTGATGGCGTATTCAGTTTTCCAAGATTTACTAATTCTGGCTATAACTGGCGTAAGGTTACTGGTACAGTAACAGTAACTGATCCTTCTGGTTATCTTGTTATCATCTTAGAAACAGACACTGCTGATCCAGTTCTTTTTGATTCCGTTACTGTGACAAGAGGGTGATAGGATAGTATTGCTGTGACGAAAGCACTTGCCTGTGCTCGTTTTATACTCCATCTGCCTTTCTTCGTTCCCCACAAACTTAATAAATCCCAACAGCAGGAACTATCGTCATGGACACTGCAAGCAAGCTGTTTATCATCTTCACTCTTCTCTTGTGCTCTCTTGTTCTTATCGCGGCAAGCCATCGCACGCTGCCAACCCCCCCTCCATCTCCGCTTGGCATACCAGAGGAGCCTGCAGTGCCTGGTGAGGATTATCCTGAAGAGCCTCTTGCACCAGGCGAGGATTATCCAAGTGAGCCAGGCGCTCCTGATGGTAGTACGCTTCCCGACGAGCCAGGCGCTCCAGGCGGTGATACGCTTCCCTACGATCCTGATGGTCCAGGCATGCTTGATGGTGGTGATGGCGGTGACATTGACGGCGCTGGCGGGGAAGATGGCGCTGTCGGCCACGGTGGTGAAGACATCGGCGCAGGATCAGATGCCATCACGTACAATCGCGAAGCAAGCGTTCCCCTTTCTGGGCGCGAAGCTGGCTTTCAGGGGGGCAATGCTGGCGGTGCTGCCGGAGGGGGGGGAAGCGGAGGCTCTAGCGGTGGAAGCAGAGGGACGCAGGGCGGAACGAACGCAACGCCACCCCCAGGATCTGGCGCTAATCATGGTATAGCTGGCATCCCTTCATCGAAGCTGCCGCCAGGAACAGCAGGCAAGCCTCCTGTGCAGGAAGAGCCGGTCCAGGCTGTCGCAAGCTGGTGGTGGATCATCCCTGCAAGCTTCCTTATCCTTCTCTTGATCGCCTTCCTTCTCTGGCTGCGCTGGTACAAGCCGAAGAAGAAAGCACAGCAGGCATGGCAGCCCGCATCAACTAGGCCCGCATCCAACAGTGATGACTGCAAGAAGATCCGTGACTATCTAGCGGTGAACATGGCGAAAGGGTATCCTGTTCAGGCGCTGAAGGACGCGCTTGTCCAGCAGGGGTTTTCTTCTGATGACGTGCAGATGATTGCAGGAAATCTCCAAAAACCGATGCAGCCACCCTTGCCTAAACAATAATCACTTAAACAAATACAGTAATACTTCAGCTTCCTGAAGCAGGGAGAGCATCATGGAGGCCAATGGCTTTTCCTCCCTCACAATGTCTTTTCTTTCCTCTTTCGTACAACTCTCCGAATGTATCGGAAAGAAAAGCCATTGCTTTTCTGGGCGT
>JACPCA010000015.1 GCA_016180035.1 Candidatus Woesearchaeota archaeon | reverse complement strand
TTTATATAGTAGTTATACTATCTTATGCTTTGGTGGCATCATTGCCGAAGGAAAAAATAATTGATATCGAAGCGCATGCATTTTTAAGGTTGATGGAGCGAAGCAATGCTTACGCTCTATCCTATGTCGAGGCAAAAGAAAGAGCATTTGCTGCCGTGCGTTCCGGAAGGCTTGCCACGAGAAAACATTTGTCAAATACCGGGAAAACGTATTACCTTTATTTTAAAGATAACCTGTCATTTTATGTGATCTGTCAAGAAAAAGAAGGTGATGCTTATACCAAGATTGTTATAAGAACAGTGATTATAGAACAAGGACGAGAATGACTGAGTTGCCATGACACCAAGCGAAAGATTATGCATCAATTGCCATGTTCCGATGGTAAAGGCTGCCATGAACTATAAAGGCCTCAAGTTTGAGGCAAGGCAATGCCCAAAATGCCGCGAAAAGATATTCACTGAAGAGCTGACTATGAAAGCAATATCCCAATTGGAAAAGAATCGGCTTGAACCTAAATACACAAAACAGCCGATAAAGATAGGGCACAGCTGGGGAGTCACCTTTCCGAAAGAAGTTGCTGACGTATTTCATTTGGGCAACGGAAAGACAAAACTGGTCATGCACCCGAATGTTGAAAAGAACAGGATTGAGATCGTGTTGGAGTGAAGTGTTAAGCCGCTCAAACATCCAGCACCACTCTCGCTTTATATCCTGTTCTCGCCTTTGCTATCTGAAAGAGATGCATCGTGACTGCTTTCACGTCATTGTGCAGTTCATGCTTGGCATGGTTGATCTTTTCTCCTTTCAAGACCGCAGTAAGATGGTATGCCCCGCCTTTGCTTTCGGCATCTTTTTTTACCGCCACCTTGGCCGCTGAAAATAGCAGAAGTTCAGCATCTTTCAGGTAGATGATCTCTTCCAGCAGCTCGAACAGCAGCCGTTCGATATCCTTGTTCTCCAGCTTGACGGCCTTTGCAATCCGCGGCGTGATGGTTTTCAGATTAGCAATCGTTGCGCACGTCGCAAGGGCGGCATTCGTGAACAGCGCATCCAAGGTTTTGCCATACGCATCGAACGCGATGTCTGCCGTGGCGATATCTGGAAGAAAACGATACTTTTCTGGAGTTCTTTGTGTCACAGGGTCCCTCTTTTCCATGATCCAACTACCGTAGCTGATTGTGCAGCTCAAATCTCAATAATCTTTCCTGACTTCGCCACATTGATGACCCTTGTCTTGCCGATGACTTCCTCTATCCCATCTGCTTCATGGACATGGCCGCAGAGCAGCACGTCAGGCTGAAATTTTTCAACTGCCTTTCGCACGGCGCTGCTGCCATGGACGATCCTGCTGAGGCTTGCCATCGCTGTTCCAGCAGGATGGTTGTGGGTCACCATCACTTTTTTGGCGAGGTGCTTGATGTGGTCATGGCTTTCCTGGAGGAGCCGGAAAGTCTCATCTTCGGTTATCGTGTTCGGCCCGACAGCGTACGCCTTGCCGCTGGCAAAGATGCCGACATCGTTGTACACTATTGATTTTCCATGAAGGTTCATCACGTTATAGGCTTCCGAGAAAAAATCACAGATGGCGTCGTCCTCATGATTACCGGGGATGAAGAAGACTTTTTTTCCGCGGGCAAGGAACGGGCCGATCTTGTTTTCCGGATCCGTGCTGAAATGGGTGAAATCACCGCACAGGATGACTAGATCAACATTTTCTTTCTCTGCTTTCTCGGCAAGCTCGCGGATGATGCGCGTGTCATGGTGCGTGTCGCTGACGGCGAGGATCTTGAGCTTCTTTCTCTCTTTTGCGGCAGGCGCTTCTTGTGTTTTCTCTTTTATTTTTTTCATGTCGCGCTTTTCCGTACTCTTATCCGGCCTAGCTGGCCTTATCGAAATGACGAGCCGCAGCCGCAGGCCGATGCTGCGTTCGGATTCTTGATCTTGAAGCCGGATTCTTGCAGGGTTTCAACATAATCAACAGTGGAGTCCTTGAGCATGCTCATGCTTTGCGGATCAACAAACACATTGAATGCAGTGCGATCTATGCTGTTCGCCGCGGTATTGTCAGCGGCATTGTTGATGATAATGTCTCCCGGCCGGCTCTTGTCAAACCCGAACTTGTAGGAAAAGCCAGAGCATCCGCCGGGGACGACCTTGATGCGCAGGCCTTCTGCTTCTGCAACTCCTGCCTTGTCAAACAGCGCCTTTGCCTTGGAAAAAGCTGATGCAGTGACGGTGATGGTTGCGTGCTGCGCAGGGTGCGGAACTCCTTGCGCTGGCGAATGCGGTGAATGAGACAGCCCAGGTGAAGCAGAATGCTTTTTCAGGGCTGCATTGGCTTCTTCGAGCATGGCATCGAAGTCTTCCTGCAGCATGCCGTGGCCCATCGATCCTTGCTCCAGCGTTTCGTACGGAGAGACATGGCAGCCGACGCAGTGCAGGCCGTATTTGGTGAAGATTTCCGCCAGCTGCGGGTGTTTCTCAACGACTTCGCCGATAGTCATGTCAGGCGTGATGGATTCGGGCATGGCGTTTGCTGCAGCTGATGGCGCAGCCGATCCAGGCTCATCATGGCAGCCGCAGCCTTCTTTGCTTGTCTTGCTTGCGCTTGCCTGGCTTGTTGAAGAACAGCATCCTTGATCCATGGGAAACCTCGGTTTTGTTGTTTACTTGTAGTTGTTGCTTAGTTTATCTTTGTTATGTTTATTGATCATCTTTGTTATGTTTATCTTTAGATTATTCAAAGCGCTCTGCGGGAGCTGGCTCGCAGCTTGGAGATGGCAGTCGGCAGCACGCGGAGCAGCTGCCGGATGTCCTGTTCTGTTGTCTGCCGGCCGATCGTGAGGCGCAGTGTTCCGTGAGCATACGATGCGGGGATGCCCATGGCAGTGAGCACAAGGCTTGGCTCAAGGCTCTTCGACGTGCAGGCAGATCCTGCGGCTGCGCAGATGCCCTGCTTTCCAAGCTCCTCAACAAGGAAGCGCGCCTCGACATCGCGAAAGCTGACGTTGATGGTCCCCGGCAGGCATGCTGTCGGATGGCCATTGAGTCTGCTGAAGGGGATCTTGAGGATGCCGGAGATTGCTATGTCGCGGAGCTTTTTAAGCCTTTGGTTTTCTTCGGTCCTTTCTCCCTGAATAAGCTCTACCGCTTTGGCGAATCCAAGAATGGCAGGGACGTTTTCGGTGCCGCTCCGGAAGCCGCGCTCCTGTCCGCCGCCAACAAGCAAGGGGCGTAACGGAGTGTCTTGCCGAACGTACAGCAGCCCTGCTCCCTTTGGCCCGTAGATCTTGCTGGCGTTCAGGGACAGCACGTCCACGCCAAGCTCATGGACGTTCAGGTCCAGGAGGCCTGCCTGGCAGGCATCGGTATGGAACCATGCACCGTGCCGATGGGCAGCTGCCGCAAGGCCTTTGATCGGGTTGATGGTTCCGACCTCGTTATTGGCGTACATCAGCGAAACAAGGATCGTCGTCGGCCGGAATGCTTGTTCAAGAACAGCGGGCTGGATCATGCCGTTCTCGTCAACAGGCAAGTATGTTATAGAAAATCCTTCCTGCTCCAGCTGCCGGCAGGCTTCAAGGACCGATTCATGCTCTGCAGCAGAGGTGATGATGTGGAGGTTAGTCTCACTGGGACGGAGCCGGTTGCTGGCGCCATACGAGTTCATCACGCCCTGCTTTTTTGCGCGTGCAGTTCCAAGGATGGCGAGGTTGATGCCCTCTGTCCCGCCGCTGGTGAATATGATCTCTTCTGCTTTGGCATGAAGAAGTTCAGCAGCTCTTGCCCGCGCCTGTTCCAGCGCTTCTTTTGCATTCTTTCCTGCCGGATGGGCGCTGCTGGGATTGCCGAAGTTGGCAGACCAGAAGGATTCCATCTCCTTCAGGACGCGGGCATCCACTGGCGTTGCAGAAGCGTAATCAAGGTAGATCATGATATGTAGAGTGAAAGAAGGGCGTATTTAAAGATGAGTGATTCTTGGGCTCGGTCTCCGTTCTCGATTAAACGTACAGCTTATGCCTGTCCTCTGCGCAGCGCCAGATTGCTATGAGAACGCTTTGATATTGAGATACCCCTGGCGTTTCCTTGAGCGTCATCAATAAACCGGACAGCTATACCCGTCTGAAGCTTTGGATTTGCGGTTGTGAAATCGAAGAGCGTGCCGTCATCACTTCGGATAACGCCGCGAGGGCGCTTCGCTGTTGGCATCCGCTGGATGACACCTGTTTTGACTCCCATCTGCTCTTTTCAGGCACGCCATTATATATAGTTTGTGATTGGGCGGTGGGTTGTGGGTAGTTGGTGGTGGGATGTTGGATGAGCTAGTTTTTCCTCGGTCAATTCTCCTCTAAGCAGGGTTATACTTTATCCAGAAGAAAAACAAAAAAAGAAAGCTTATTCAACCTTCCTTTCAAGAATGGGCGGTTCATAAAGTTTTTCTCCGGTGATGGGATGCTGTAAAGAGACAACGGGGATTTCGGTCCGCAAAAGATTTAAATAATGAACGTGGAAATAAGAAGTTCAGCCGTTCATCAGTTGATGATGGGCTCGATGACAAGCAAGCAGAACCACACAAAGATAGCCAACAAGAAAACAAAGATAGCCAAAGTTTAAACACTGGAGGTGTTTAGATGAGAGTCAGAAAAGCGATTAAAAAAATCGCTGCGTTGGGTGCAGGAATCAGCATGGTCGGAGCAACAATGCTCGGCGCCATGGCAGCTGACCTGAGCAATTACCCCGACCTGTTCATCAAGGATGGGCAGTTTAACGGCGTTCTCGTCGTCGGGGATAAAGCAGCAGCAGAAGACGTTGTTGGAAGCATCGATATTGCGACCAGCCTTCAATATGCGCTAGCCCAACCAGTAGCGACACCAAGCCAACCTGGAGGACAGGGCGGGCTCCTGAGCGTATCAGGCGACGCAGTCCCCATCAGCGAATCAAGCGACCTTCTGGAGATCCGTGAAAGGATCGGCCAAGTAAAGCAGACCCTCACGGAGTTCGACCTTGCAGGATTGCAGGGCGGAACCATCATCACCGATGAAGGAAGCACGGACTACAACCAGTACCTGCGCTTTGAAGACAGCAAGAACACCAGCAACGCGAATTGGATTGCATCAGGTAAGGCTGGCTTTGAGGAAGACGAAGACGATATTGTCGGCGACTACCTGGTATTCGGCGATGGCGACCTCCTTTTCGAGTATGAACTCGAGTTTGAAGAAGGAGTCGAGTCCGAGGTTGACTTCGTTTCAGGAACATCCGGGCCAGAAGAGCTTCCGGATCTTGAAAATGAAGAATTCAACGTTCTCGGCAAGGTGTTCTCGGTTGTTGACACTAAGATTGACCGAACAGGCAGCAGGCAGATCGTCACCATTGATCTCCTCGGCGGCGATGTCCTCGACACCCTTGAAGAAGGCGAGACGAGAACATATACCATTGACGGCAAGGAATACGAAGTGACGATGGTTATCATTTCTGATAACCAGCTCAGCGCTAAGTTCTCCGTCAACGGCGAGATCACTGATGAGCTTAAGGAAGGCGACACGGACGTCCTCCGGGACGGCACAGAGATTGGTGTCAGGGACATCATGCCAAACGAGGCAGAAGAAGAGACTGGCGGCGATATCGTGGAGTTCTTCCTCGGCGCCAACAAAGTCAGCCTCAAGGACAACAACTTCAGCGACACCAACTTTGATGCTGGCGGAGTCAAGGTCCATGAAGAGGACATTGAAGATGCACGCGTCCGGATCACTGCAACGAACGCTACGGATACCTTGTCGATCAGCAGCATCCGCTATCGGCTCTATGCCGACAGCCCCAAGGGCAACATCTATGTGCCTCCGGGACACGGCCTCAAGGAGTACCTTGACGAGCCTGAAGGAATGCTCAGCGATATCTGGGACATCCGATACGAAGGGCTTATGGACACTGGAGTGAGCATCCTCCGCTTCGACGCCAACGGCGACGACAGCTACGACCTGCTGTTCACGAACAGGGAAGGCCTGGAGTACGACGTGCCATTCTTGGATAACAGCGAGGACACGTTCCCTCGGCTCAAGTATGGCAGTGACGACAATGACTTCTGGTTCACGGAGGGAATCATCAACAGTACGACTGTTGGTGTAGGCAATACCCAATCGGAATTCATGAACGTCACGCAGATCAACAACGTGACTGAGACAGCAGCCCAGCTCGGAAACAGCACCAACACGTCAGTAGCAGGATGGGACGCATGCGGAAACTTCTGGCCGATTGACGAGAAGGATTACTTCCTCATGACTGACCAGGGCGGCTCAGCCTTCACCGGCGGTGACGAGACCTCCTTCAGCCATGTGCTGACGTACGAGTCTATCGACACGGGTAACAGCAGGCTGACCTTCAACGACGAGGGAACCGGACAGCGCGAGATCATCTACGGCGCTTCGCCAAACTATGTGAGTGGCATCAACACCACATCCGGCTGCGCTCTCGGCTATTCGAGGAACCTTGTTGTCGGCGGAACGCGCTTTGACGTCTATGTATCTCAGGCAACGAATGGAACAGGAAGCACCACGGCGACCAAGTACCCGGTCATAGTGGACTTGAACGGCGATGCTCTCCTGAACGGGCATGAGATCCTGTTGGTCATCAATGGCGGCGGACTTGTTGACCTTGGCGTCCAAAACCCGAGGTATAACATGTCTGAGTCGAGTGATGTCAACAGCGGCGAGCCAGCAGGAACAACCTTCCACGCCCTTAGCGGAACTGCTTCGGTGACCATCAGCCAGAACTTTACCGTCAGTTTGACGACCCTGGCAAGCGAGTTCGACGGCAATGGTATCCTGGATACCGGACAGAGCGAGATGCTGACCGTGTTCTTCTACGGAAGGCCGAACCAGCGGGTAGACCTCAACGTGCCAAACTCGCAGAAGATCAACGACACGTCACAGGCAGTTTCCGACCAGTTCCCGACGAACATAACGCAGCTGTCGATGCATTCGCTCGACGAAGAAGACCTCAAGCAGGGCCTTTCAGCCTATGGAGCCTTCTTTGAACAGACAGACAAGAGCGACAGCGACGATGCAGATGACCTGACGGTCGAGTATCCACTCCAGCAGAGGGGAGCAGACGTCTTCGTCACGATCGGATCGACTAAGGCAACGCGCGTCGGGCCATCAGCAGGCGGAGCAGTCGTGGTGAACCAGATATCGGTTGGCCATGCCAAGCTTGCCAGCGAAGTAGCTGGACGGGAAACAACGCAGAACCTCATCGCTGTCGGCGGGCCATGTATCAACAGTGTCGCCGCAACATTGATGGGAAGCAGTGCGCCATTATGCGGCGAGGCATCAGGCCTCAAGGCAGGCCAGGCTGTCATCAAACTCTTTGAGAATGGTGACAATGTGGCTATGCTGGTCGCAGGATGGAGTGCAGCTGACACGCGAAGGGCAACCAAGGTTGTTGCGGAATACAAGGACTATGCTGACAAGTTGGTCGGCAGTGAAGTCGTGGTCTCTGGAACCAGCGGCAGCGACATCACGGTCAGCGCTCCGGCAACCAAGAGTGCAGCCCCAGCGGGTGCAAACGCGTAAAGGCGAAAGCCTTTTTTTTCTTTTTTTCTTTTTCTAATTTTTTTATAATTTAATCAGCAATTAGCGTGATTTAGGACTGATGCGTATTCTTCAGCACAATGGTGCACGCCGCCACGAATAGGTATAAAAGAAGACCTTGCCAAAAATAAAATACTCGGCTTCGCTACGCTCAGCGGGTCACGGGACATCTGCGCCGTCGCGTTAATTTCATAAAAGAACAATAAAACCGGCAGAGCCGGTAACGGGACATCCGCGTCGCCACGACTGCGTTAGTTCATCAAATTCCATTTTTTTGCTCCACACTGGTGAGGAGCAAAAAAATGGATATGACTAGCAGATCGATGCGTGGCGACGCCGTAACCCGTGTGCCCCTGGCACATTTATATTTTTTGTTACAAATTGCAAGAAAAATGGATTGGAAGAACACGGTGATAGGCGACGGCGCCGTAACCCGTTTACCGGCTCTGCCGGTTTTGTTTTAATCTGTTGTACTTCCTTGTAACGTCTAATCAATTGCAGTTGCGCTGAGAAAAAGTCATTGACTAACTTCTTTATTAGCCCTTCCAACTCACTTCTTCAGAAACAGCGTGACGATCAGGGCGAGCAGGAGGATAAGCGAGATGAAGAAGACTGCCGCGCCGATCCACATCCCCGCTGTCATCGGCTCCTCTTCTTCAGACTGCTGGCTTGTCTGGTCCTGCTCTTCCTCATACAGGTGCTTGGGTGGCTTTAAGGCAGTTGGATTTGCGCTCATCATCTTCAGCATATGGCTAATTTTTATAAAGGTTTGCCCTCCCTCATCACCCTCATTATCACTCTCCATCACCACTCTCCATCATCACAAAACATATAAAAACTCTTTTTCTCCTGGGGTTCATGCTTCTCCACTCTCTGTCGCTGCAGAATATCCGAAGCAAAACTCGCATTTCCCAAAGATCGTGGGCGAGTTTTGGGAATCCCCAAATCAGCGGATTTTGCTTTGCGCAAAAT
>JACPCA010000007.1 GCA_016180035.1 Candidatus Woesearchaeota archaeon | reverse complement strand
ACATAGTTTCTTGGTTCCATACAGCACCTCACCAAGAAACAAGAAATACAACACACCACTAATATTTATAACTGTGCAATAATTATGGTTTAGCACAAGAGCCCTTTTGACCATAACATTTATAAATTTCGTAGCTTTTCAGGCTCTATTGAGGGGTAAAATACTATGGGACGGATTAAGACGACACTATGCAAGCGGACATCGAACGAGCTGATGGATCTCTACGGCGATCAGTTCACAGAAGACTTTAACGCCAATAAGGTCCTGGTCAGCAAGTTTATTGAAACCACGTCCAAGAAGCTCCGGAATGTCATTGCAGGCTATATCACCAGGCTTGTCCGGAAGCAGCGGGCGGCAGCATAATCCAGCGCTGCCATTCTTCCTGGCGTGCATGCCATTTTTGGGGTTGATGGCGCGGGGCAAGAACATGGCAAGCGATAACTCTATCCTTATCGGCAGCAAGCCGTTCATGAATTATGTGACTGGCGTCGTGATACAGTTCACGGCAAAGAATATGCCGGAAGTCATCGTGAAAGCTCGCGGCAAGTTCATATCCCGCGCAGTTGACGTTGCCGAGGTTGCGTCCAAGCGATTCCTGAACGACAGTGTCATGGTCAAAAACATCGTCATCGGTTCCGAAGGCTTCAAGAACAGCGAGGGACGGGATGTTCGCGTGTCTTCCATCGAGATCGTGCTGGGGAAGAAGTGAGCTCTGGAACAGGAGACATAAACGATAAAAAAAAGATGCGAAAACAATAAGGCACAGAAGAGATAAGATATAAAAGAGGTGGCGCCTGACGGCGAATAATCATGATGATCTCTATCGGGATATTTGTTGGGGTTCTATTATCACTTGCTGCTTTCTTCAGCCTCCGCATGCTTCTGAAAAAGCGAAGCGCAGCAGCCCTTCTGAAAAAAAAGAAAGAATGCGCTCTTCCTCCCTCTCGAAAGAAACGAAAGGAAGAAGACGAGGAAGAGGATGATGATTCGATCAACGATTTCGAGAGCGAGCAGCCAAGAGTGAGTGATGAAGAGGAATGAGCAGTTCCATCTCTTTTTAGCAATCTTTATTAACATCGCGCGTTCTGGTCAGCTCAAGGGCCCGTAGTATAGCCTGGATAGTACACCTGGCTTCGGACCAGGAAAGCGGGGTTCAAATCCTCGCGGGCCCGTGCTTTTTCTTTCCTTGTAGTTTTCTTCCTCTCCGCACAACTACCACGCAGCAGCGGAAGAAAACTACAAGGCGTTTCTTTCCTCAGGATCCAACCAAGAAACTACATCAACGTGTCGGTAGCCTCCGCTTCGCTCCGGCGAAAAAAGAGCATCACCACAAATCCGCCTTGCAGCCTGAAGTGGATTTCGCGCAAAGCAAAATCCGCTGATTTGGGGCATACCCAAAACTCGCCCACAAGATTTGGACGATGCGAGTTTTGGTTTACATCCTCGCGGGCCCGTTAAGATGTGTAGCTATGCCAAGAAGCCATATTACTTTCAGAGGGAACAACTGCCATCTTACTTTGTTGAGAATACCGACATGATTACCAATCAAATCTCTTTTTCCGACGCCTTCTTGAATGCTTCAATATTTTTAGAAAGTCTCTTGGCAGCATCTTGGAGTGCTTCGCGCGGCGCCTTGCCGGACGTCTCCAGAATCAACCGTGGGATGCCGATAGATGGATGGTTCATGGCATACGTTGACACCTTGACCTTGTCATCGTTCCATAATTCTTTCTTCAGGAAATTGCAGAAGGTGTGGTCTTCTCCCTTGAGCTCAACGACCATCCGCGTCTTGGTCTCTTCGAGAACGTTTAATTCCATGACAGGAGAGGGGAAGGTGGTTATTTATAAAGATGTCGGTTTTTCGTGTTCTGTAGAAAGTCTTCTCGCGAAACTTCGTTTTGCTTGACTGCCGTCGTGTTCATCCATCTTTTCTAGTCAAAAGACCTGCGTCCCAGAGGGGGTGCTCGAAAATCTGAGAGTTTTTGGCATCTCGCTCGGTTTTGCCTCGGAGACAACCCATGTAACGCGCTCGAAGGAGAATATGGGAAGAGTTTCGACCTTGGGATGCTATGCACATACGGTTTTTCAGGCTGCGGATTTAGGTCATGGAAGAATCGTTGGTCTTATCTTTTCCAAACGATATGTCCATTAATATTATTCTTCTCAAACACGTTTAGAACTTCAGCACAAAATTTCATTAGTGATTTGTTATTTTCTTTCTTAGATAGATTGTATAATCTTATGAATAGTTTTTTCCCTGTTTCTGTTTGTTTCAGGTTTTTCTTAAGAAAATTATGCTGGCTACAAAGAGTTTGTCCATTTTCAAGTGTTGCTTCTCCACCAAAATCTTTTGGTTTTATGTGGTCAGCATGAAGTTCAAATCCCTCCTTATTTCCTCTTCCACAGATAACACACTTATAGTCATCTCGCTTAAATATTGCTTCTTTTACTGATAGTGTAAAGTCTTCTAATTCTCTGGTCTCAATATGTTTAGGGTCATATCTATAAACACCTTTTCCAATTTTCTGTAAGTATCCCTCTTGATGAAGTTTACGAATTCCCCTATCTGGATCACGAAAAACTTTTCCGGTACACTTAAGATATTCTGTAGTAACCCAGTCAACTATTTCTGGATGAGGAATATCACGCTTAGGATTTTTCTTGAAGAATTCCATTAATAGTTCTGACTGCACAATTTCGTTTTTATCATCTTTGGATTGCGGCAAGAGGTTCACCTATTCTTTTTATGAGAATATTTTTATTTTGGACAATATCTAATTTTACTTGTGATAATTTTTCTTTTTCAGTTGTCAGTCTTTTTTCAGCTATTTTACAATATTCTTTTGAGATATCGATATGTACAAAATTACGATTATTTTTTTTAGCAACTGCGGCCACCGTTCCTGTTCCACCAAACATATCTAATACCGTATTTCCTTTAAAACTGTAAAATTTAATTAACCGGTAAATTAAATCTTCTGGGAATGGTGCGGGATGACCATTTCTTTTCCTTTCTGGTGGGATATACCACATTCCATCTGAGAATTTCATGAATTCTTCTTTTGTAATATCTGCATTTTCTTCAGTATCAATCAACTTATTTTGATCTTTTGAAAATATTAAAACATATTCCCATGACGGAACTATATGAGGGTTGGATGGACTCTTGAAGCTACCCCACGCAGTTCGTTTTAGCATAGTCTGTTTATACCAAACAATTTCTGTTCTAAAAAGCATCCCTAATTTTCTTATTTGAGTTGTAAAATCATGATGAATCGGAAGAAATTCTTTAATCCCGGTAGGCGCTATGTTTAAACAAAATCTTCCCCCGGGTACTAAAACTCTTTTTGTTTCAACCCATACTTTATTTAACCAAGCTAAATAATCATCATAACCCATTTGATCGTTGTGGAAATCGTAATCTTTTCCTACATTATAGGGGGGGGAAGTTACCGCTAAATGAATGCTACTGTCTGGTAACTTCTTCATTACTTCGAGAACATCACCATTAATAATTTTGTTTAGGTATTGCATAACCATTTCACCAGTTTACCTATCTTCTGTTAGCCCAATAGTTTATAAAGATGCCGGTTTCTGGCTGTGGAGAAAGCCTACACTGCCACTGCCTACCTCTTGGCCAGCATTTCTTCTGCATTCTTATAAGCAAACTTTTCTTGCACCACCGGGTCAAGTTTGCCGATGAAGGAACGGCCAAATTCTTCCAGCAATGCGCCAACGTCTTCATCAAAATGCCAGGTAAACCATCGATCTGTACCCCAGGTGAACTTATCCGGATGCTGTTCTATAACTGGCTTCCATCTATCCAGCGTTTCATCCAATAATCTATCAAAATTTTTTTTGGTAAACGAGACATATTCTTCTTTGGTTGGCCCGTTATTGTTCTGGATGGTTTGATATCCGTAAATATAGTTTAGTTCTGCGTCTAACGAGTAATACATATTATCATGCGTCTCCAGAAGCTTAATCATTTCCGGTTGTTCGTCTTTCATTAAATGGACGAGAAAAATAACGTGAGGGTATTTTTCCAGCACTTGTTTTAAGATTTCCGCCTGGCCTTTCGCAGGATGCAGTTGAACAATGAGATTGTGCTGATCAGACAGGCCATACATTTCCAGCTCATATTTACCGTCCGGCATGTCGTTTTGGGCTCCATTGAAATCAAATCTTACTTCTCCCATCCCCTCGTATAAGCCAGGGTTATTGGTAAACACGCTGTTTACTTCAGAGGCGTCTGGAAAAAGCTGCTGCAACGGCAGGGGTGACTGGAAAAAGCTTACTATTTTTCCAGGGTATTTCTGGTCTATCTCTTTGACATTGCTCACGGATTGGCTTAGCAACCTGTTTGGGGCCATAAAAAAACCAAATGTTTTGGTTATTCCTTCTTTCTCCATCTGGCAGATGATCTTGCTCGTCGGTATTTTTCCTATATGAGGCATGTCCTCAAATCCGGCTTGTATGGCAATGTTGCTGACCATCTCTGAAGTTACCGGCATATGAAAGTGGGTATCGATTAATGGACCAGTATAATACGGTTCGCTGGCGAACTGCCGTTTTGTGGGAGTGCGATCGCAATCTGGTGCTGTATCGATGCTTCCCCCCATTTGATTAGTGATCTTTTCGGTAATCTCTTTAGTCCGCTCTTCGGTGATGCGATTAACTTCCTGTTGAGTTATGTCATGGGTTATTTTATCTATCCCTATCCGATTGTTTTCAGTATTCAGGGAATTATCATCCGTACCGCAGCCTGCAAGTAAAATTGACAATAAGAAAATTGATAATGAGAAAATTATCACCTTTTTCATGACCATGCTTTTTTTTACGGATTTATAAATATTCCTGTTTGGGAGCTCCGTCCAGAATCTTTTCCATTGCAGCACTGCCAACAGGAAGATTTAGGACGGAGCCGGTTTCTCAAACGACGCAACATCCGCCTTCCGCAGCAGCCAGCACCCGACCTTGATCCGGTGGATGCGCTGGTGATGGAACAGCTGGGTTGCTTTGATGGGGAAGCCGAATTCAAAATAGTTAGCGATCTTGAACTGGTTGTCGTTCGCGATGCTGGCGATGAAGTCCTTGCTGGTTGTTTTATGGAAAGTGTAGATCGTTCTGCTCACCTGGAAGGCCTTGAGGAGGAAGTCCCGGTCAGCGTGCTTTGTCCTGGTCCCGAATGGCGGGTTCTGCAGCACCGTATCAACCTTTTCCTTGAATTCTCCAACATCACCCTGCATGATCACGGGTGTGGAGACACCGGTATCAACGGACTGGAGATTATCGCGCAGCACGGCCAGCGCGTGTTCATCAGCGTCCACAAAATAGACCTTCTTTGCTCTCAGGAGAAGCGCTCCGATGCCGAGAATGCCGGTGCCGCAGCCGAGATCAGCGACGATCTTGTTTTCAATATCTCCTGCATAATATGCGCTCCAGAGAATCTCGGAAGCGATTTCGGAGTCGGTCATGTATTGTTCCGTAAGGTGATCGGGATGTTCAAACGCCTTGAGCTTGGAGAGTTCGATAGCAAGCCGTGCCCGTGAGGTGATCATGGAAGAATGGAAGCTATTGCTCTATAAAATCTTTTTCCTTTATCATCTTTTTCTGGCACTGACATCATTGAACCATATCAAATCGTCCTGCTCCATTGTTGCCACTCCTCTTTTTTGCCGTTTAAATTCCATTCCCACTGATGACTTTTTTGTCACAAACATTCCCTATGTCGTGAAGCATGAAATTTAGTATTTTAAAATAGTAAATGTCTAAAAATACATTTTTCAGTCTTTATGGCGCCTTATACCACTTTTCAATTTTCCTGAATCTCAAGGCGGGAAATTCCCAAATCCCTATACTGATGTCAAGAATGAGGTATATACGGTATATTCTTTTGAAAATATTTATATACGCAAAAAAGGAAACTATCCATTACGGCCTTATGTGGCTGAAATCAAGGGATACCACCCGAGGAACCCCACCATGACACCTACCATCCATACCAACAGTGAAAGAAGAGGCAGCAGCAACAGGTGCCTGCAATCCATCCAGCAGATGGTTTCCTTGCAGGTCATGCTCACGTTCATGAGCCAAAGCTGCCATTATTACGGTTCTTTGTACCTCCCCCAACAAAACGCCCTCCGCGAAGCCTTCCACACCATGGCAGCAGCCATCCATCCAACCTCCCCCACATCATCAGATCAACTTCGAGATACCCGAGAAGACGATACGGACTTTCCAGACCTAGACGATTTTGAAGAGGTGACCGACCATGCGCAAGATATGTATTCTGAGCTGTCATGACCAGGGCGACGGCTCGCCGTCCTCTGTTCCTGCAGTGTCTGCATCCACGGTATCAGTATCTGCAATACCGCTGAATATTGCTGCAGGATTAGCCAGGGCTGGAAGAAGAGTGCTGCTTGTTGATCTTCACTCGTCTGTTGATCTCCACCCATCTGATCTCCACTCACCGATAGGCCGGCCAGGACTGCCACGACAGCGATCGCTGCAGCATCGATCATCACGCCAGCTGTACCTCCAGCAGCTTCGCCAGAAAAACCTGTATCATTACATAATAGACGCTCTTCCCTTGTCGTCGTGCGTGACCGCGCTCGGCACGAATCTCGACGTGATGGGAAGCCAGGGATTTCATCACGACGCAGAGCTGCTCGCATTTGAAGAATTGAACAAGCGCCAGCTCTTCAGAAGATTATTACGCGAGGCATCATCATCACGATATGACTATCTCCTGTTCGACTGCGGGCCATCTCTCTCCTTGCTGTCCCAAAACGCCCTGTTCTCCTCAACAGAAGCCATCCTCAGCATCCCCACCTCCACTGAAGGAATCCATTATGCAATAAAGATGGCACGAACCCTGTCCGCCTTTTCCCGGCTGTTCGACAAGAGCGTGAGGATCAGCCGCATCCTCCCCACCCACTATCTGCCCGGCAGCCATGACGCTCGTTCTACACTGGCGTTATTATACGCCGAATTTACCGGGCAGCTTGTCGGCCCGCCGATAGAAAACAGCAAAGCGCTGGAAGAAACAGCGCAGCAAGGGTGTTCTGTCTTTGCCAGGCCATCCCCCGCCGCACGCCAATTTCGCAAAGTAACCGAGATGGTCGTGCAAGATGAGCCGTTGTATGACGACACCTACCCAGAGGGAGCACGGAAGCAGGCGCTCGCCTACCATTTTGCGAGACAGCCCTGGGCTGAGGTGCCCCTCACGAGATATGCCGAAAGATATGTGAAAGACAACAACATCCCCGAGGTGATGCATATGATATCAGGCCATGAAACATGAGCTCTTTCCCTAGCAAGGAAAGGAGCAAATTCCCAAATAGGCCCTACAAATATCTCGCGTATTCGTTCGAGCCTATTGTTTGGTGACAAAAACAGAAACGCTTAAATAGTGTTTCTCCCTCCCTCTTGCCGGGGGATATGATGATACGCCGTACACGCTATGTTGCTTCAGCCATCGCATCAGCATTCGTTTCGATACTTGTTATCCTGTCACTTTCATCAGCAATCGCCATCACCTTTGAAATTCCTCACGACGATGAGATCTTTCAAGTCGAGGCCATGCAGCAGGAAGCTACAGGCCAGGCCGTCGCCGGATTTGAGACGGCGCTCGAGCAGCTTCAGGCAGAAATCACCATGCTTCTCACGCTGGTTGACGAGCAGCGGGCGTTCCGCGATGCTGTCCTTTCCCAAAGATTCCGTAACAATCCATACTACAATGATGTTCAGTTGTATTCTTCCGACGCCAGATACCGGCGCTGCGTGCGCGACCTGATCGATGACCAGTACGATCTTCTTCGCGATGCAGCCAAGAGCGGTGTTGACGTGACGGATGAGGATCTTGCAGGCTTCCGTGATCAGGAGCATGACTGCCGGCGATACTCGCGCGCGTATTCTCCATCATCCTATTCTTATTCGCCATCGTATTCCAGCCTGCCGCCAATGTGCAGATACTTTGATCCCTCCACATCGGACTGGAGCGATTATGTCGAATGGAAGCGAGTATGCGAACGCAGATATTATGATGGCTACAATTATTATGATTATGGAAGCTCTGACGGATACCGTGCCGCTTATTCCGATCCTGCAGGATATTATGGCGCATACCCTGCTATCGGCGGTGACTATCATTACGGCGATGATTATCGGCACCCGTATTATTATGACACTTCTTATTATTACGGCGCAGGAGGTTATAGCGGGTATAGCCCGCTCTACGCTGCTGCCGTATATGATGACGATTTCGACCACAGCACGAGCTTCACGTTCGATTCTCCAAGCTATTATCTCGACGCGGACATTCCCGGCGTGACACGGCCTGCCCGCATTCCATCGTATGGCCCAGAAGCGTATCAGGAATGGCGGAAGAACTGCGAGCGCAGCATCGGCATTGACGGAACGCTCAGCGGCTGGTGCGCAGACAGGGCGGAGTATTGGGCGTGAACAAGAATACCATGGAAAACATCTACATCGCGCGGCATTGCGAAACATGGCATAACCGAAACAGGGTATTCCAGGGTATCGCTCTTGATGCTCCGCTGACACCTGAAGGCAGGCAGGAGACAAGGAGATTAGCCGAGCGCTTTCGTAATGTTCACCTTGACGTGCTGCTCTGCGGATCAGCCGCACGCCACTTCGATACAGCCATCCCAATTGGTGGTGATGCCGTCCATCATCCTGGATTAGAGGTCCTCATTGATCCCAACCTCAATGAACGGGACCATGGCGATCTCAACGGGCAATCATACGCTCATCTTGTCGGTGACACTCCCCCTGCCCACCCAAATACGCATCATTTTCTGTATCATAACGATAACAGAGAACATGGAGAGCCTTTTTCTCATGTGCATGGGCGCGCGCTTCGCATCAAAGAAAGGCTCAAGCAGGAGTTTGCCGCGAAGGATGTCTTTGTCATGTCCAGCGGCCTCTTCATCACGGTTCTCTGCGCTGCGCTGGAAGGGCTTGATGTGAGGTACCGTGAGCAGCACAGTCTTCATAACGGGCATATCCATCACTATGAGCAGGCTCCTGCTGGCGTGTTTGTGCCAAGGGGATACAATCTTCTTCATCCAACATCGGATCACCGATCAGCCGCCCGTGAGTAATGTTCCCACCCATTTTGTTTTCTTTCCTCATCGCACAACTTCTCGATTAACCGGAAGGAAAACAAAATGCTTTTTAAAAATAAGCTTCCGTCGGAGGAACTATATCGATGTGTCGGTAGCCTCCGCTTCGCTCCGGCGAATATCTCTCCTTCGAGTGGCTAACAAAGTAAAACCATCTGATCTAGGATTCCACAAACTCATTCACAAGCTTTCAACGATGCGAGTTTTGAGTGAATCACCCGCCCATAAATAAAAATAAAGGAAGTTTTCCCCTGCTCTTCCACAGCATGGTTTCTGGTGTTGGCGCGTACAGCTGCATATGAATCCTATCTGCGCCGCGGTACGCTCCAGCACTGAAGGGGATGGTTGGCATCATGGTTCTCACCATACCATCCTATGGCAGCGTCTCTTTTAAGCATACTTGCTGAAGCTTTCGCTAAAGGTTTAGGAAGGTTTAGAAGTGTTGGGTAAATAAAGAATGCAGTATGGCGACACTGCGATTAAGTTCAGGAGAAAACAATACAACAGGCCAAAGGCCTGTAACGAGACATATGCGCCGCCACGATTGCAGTACGTTACCAATTCCATTTTTTTGCAAGTCATAACCAAAAACAACAAAAATGCCTAAGAGCATTAACGGACATCCGCGCCGTCGCGTTTAATTTCATAAAAGAACAATAAAACCGGCAGAGCCGGTAACGGGACACCCGCGCCGCCACGATTGCAATTTTCCATCAATTCCGTTTTTCTTGCCCTACACCGGTGAGGGGCAAGAAAAACGGACATGATCTATAGGCCTATGCGTGGCGGCGCCATACCCCGTTGTGCCCCTGGCACATTTATTGTTTTTTGACAAAAATTGAAAGAAAAAAGGGTTGGAAGAACAAATCGATAGGCGGCGGCGCTGATGTCCGTTGTACCATGGCACGTTAATCATTTTTTGTCCTGAAACGAACAAGAAAAATAAAACAGAAACAAAAAACATGGCGGCACGGCAGAAACAAGCGCGGCAATGGCGCAACAAAAACAAAAAATGGCGTTCGCCGCAAAAATTATGCCAAAAACGAAATATTTATAAAGAAAAAAGAGTATAAAGTTTCATAACATTGTTTTTTCGCGAGAAAAAACGAAAAAGAGGTGTGTAACGTGGCAGCAAGACGAAGAAGAAAAGCATCTGCTGGTAAGAAGAGATCAAGCAGCAGAAAATCATCAAAGAAAAAGTCGTCCTCCAAGCGGAGAAGGCGATAAATCTTCCAGTGTCCCACGCTCGTGGGACATTTTTTCTCCTTTTATCATCAGTTTTTTCTTTATTTCTCTGTTTTTGTCTTTTCGTTTATAACAAACAGCCACAAAACCGATCAAACATCCCTCAACCGGACATCACTGCCATTCCTCAAGCCCGCGCTGAGAGCGCTTGACTGGCGTATGCTGGGGCATGGATGACGCTGTTGGCGCCGCTTCTCTGGTTTTTTTAGAAGATCGTTGCTTTTGCTGGTGTACCAACTCCTGTCCGGGGATGGCCAGCTTCCCGTACTCTCCATCAAAACCGCCGGTGACGTGGAGCAGCCCTTTCCTGTTCTGAAGGATAAGGCCGGTAATTTTCTCTCCCGCTGCTGCCACCAGCTGTTCTTCTGGCGCGCGAAGCAGGACGTCGAATTCCGGGCCGATGGGCTCGGTTATCTTGGAATATTCTGCCCACACCGGCTTGCTCGCCACCGTCTTGCCCAATGCAGCAGCAAGAAGCTCTGAAAGCGGGATCATGGAATGAAATAGGGGAGCGTCAGGCCGTACGAATCCCTCTGGCCGGTCTGCCAGCTCTTCAACACGGTTCAGCACGCCGATCGTCAGCGGCTTCCGGCACACCGGGCAGATGTTCTTGTGCTTTCTGGATTCTTCCGGAGTGAAGCAGACCTTGCAGCTGCGATGCCCGTCAAGATGATACTTTCCATAATTCGGATTCACTTCCACTGTTCCAGCAAGCCGATCTCCAGTCCGAAGAGAGCTCAAGAATGCGGCATACGACAATTTTTTTTGGTCAATATCAAACAAGGTCGCTTCCCGCCCCATCCGCCACGGCCAGAAGCTGTGGGAGTCCGAAAACGACACGATCTGGTACTTGTCCAGCTGGGAAAGCCGCCAATTCATCGGGGGATCGCTGGATAATCCGGTCTCCAGCGCGTGAATGTGATTGGCCTGGTCCTTAAAGCAGTCCTTGACGCTGTCAAATCCGGAGTTGGAGCCGAACAGGCTGAACCACGGCGTCCAGATGTGCGCGGGAATGATCTCGATGTCACGATCGATCTGCATCATCTCTTCCACGAATGCCGGGCACGTCATGCCGAACACCGGCCTGCCGTCATAATCCACCCGTCCATGCTTCTTCATGGCTTCGGTGATCTGATCCACGACCTCCATACTCTTGGCCAGTACGAGCAAGTGCACGCGCCTCCCTTTTCCTCCGTCAGAATACATGAACGAGAGCTCGGTCTGGAGGATGAAGGGAAAGCCGGACTGGCTCCGAAGGATGCCCGTCCCATTATCATGCAGGTGCTTTTTCAGCTCTGCCTGCCATTGGGGGTGAAGAAAGTCACCAGTTCCCAGAATGTCAACACCCTTCATCCGCGCATACTGTTCCAGATGGGCAAGATCGAGGTCTTTCGAGCAGGCGCGGGCATACTTGGAATGGATGTGGAAGTCGGCGAAGAGGGGAGTGGTATGCACAGCCATGGAACGCCAAATCCCACCTACCTTTAAAAATGTTACCAGGAGGGTTTATATAGAATCCCTATTGCCCGCAGCATATGGCAAGAGATCCAGCTATCCCTTTTGGCACGAATTATGAGATAGATCCTTCAGCGTACTATAAGCTGGAGGACATTGTCCGCGTAGTAGAGCCCCCTTACCAGAAAGCAGCCCATTTTCTTTCACTCTCCGAGCTTCTTAAGAAAGAGGAGCGCGGGCCGAATGATGGCATTCCGGGATGGTTCTTGCAGAAAGTAAAAGCAGATCTTGCGTCCCGCCTCGTGACCCTTTCAGGATTCTACGAGACATTCCGATCCACATGCGGCTTGACAGAAGAAGAGCTGCCCTACCAAAAATTCTACCGCATCGCAGAGCAAGAAGGCGTCAAGGATATCTACCTTGTAGAAGTCAAGAGCAGGAATAAAAAACGGAGGGCGTGCTACCTCCTGAAGCCTGGAAAAACAAAAGAGGGCCTCATGAAAGAGATGTGGAAGGCATACGAACGATTCACCATCAAGGATGTCATGAAAAGAAGCACGGAGCCGATGGACCGCTTTCTCTCCCCCGATGACCTGCTTGCCCACATGAGAGAGCTTGAATCCGAGGGGACGACCGTTGTCCTCTTTCTCCTAAACAGGTTTAAGGATAAAGGCCGGCGGGCGCAAATTGATGCTTTGCGGCGGATGTATCCGTATGTATTCATGCACGGCGGCGCCACCGAGCTTCTCGCTGCGGAAAAGGATGGATTGGAGTACGCGGTGCGCCGGTTTACTGATGTCATGATACGAGAAGGAGATATGCAAGCATGGGGACGGCAGATCCTAACGTCCGTCCAGAGCTATATACAATCAACGTACGGCTTCCAGCTCCAGGAGCTTGAAGTTGGCATCCAACGGGCCGGCAGGCCAAGCCGTCTGGAACGAAGAGTGACTGAAGAAGCAATTGATCCTGACGATGACGACGATGATGCTACGGAAGCTGATGGCCTTGACGATGAGGAAGACGATAGTGATAAAGACAATGAAGATGATGACGATGATACCGAAAATGGCGGCGATGCTGGCAAAGAAGGAGCAAGAGGGAGCGGCATTGACAGCCTTCATCACCCGCTGGATCATGTTCCAGCGCAAGAAGCAGCCGGGCAAGCGCAGAACGCATCACTGAATGCGCCAGTCAAAAGAGATGGAGAAACAGAGGAGCAGCGCAGGGCTCGCCTCCGTAAAAAAGCCGAAAAGCTGGCATGGATGAGAGGGGGACGGAGATAAGGTTAGTACAGCAAAGACGGGTATCATAACCGCCTGCTCATTAGAAAATATTGCCCTATTTGGGGCGCCGCCGTGGTTTTCTTTGAAAACTTTATTTTTTTCCCACCTCGCCCGGGCAGGGTGGGAAAAAAATAAACTTAACAAGATAAGTTAAGCGTGGCGGCGCCCAAAATCTGTTTTTTTTTTAGCCGAAAACAGGCATTTGACGGCTAAAAACGAAGAAAGATTTTCTACAGAGCCATACCCACCAAAAACCATATAAACCATCTCTTGTTCTCCCAAATGATGGATTTTCTTTCAAAACTACGGCAGCTGGAATCGCAGCAGATATACAAGGCGTGGGAATCTTCTCATCCACATTCCTACCTCGCCCACCTCTTTGTCATGATCGGAGAAGAAAAAGGCAAGGTCGGCATGCAGTGGCAGGTCGGCTACTACAATGAGAACGACACCATGACGACGTTCGAAAGCATGGATGACGACAGCAGCTTCACCATCCAAGAAGACGAGCAGATATTTAAGGAAGACGCAGAACGGATCATCGCTGTTGATACCAAGCACGTCCGCCAAACAATTGATTCTGTTGCCGCACTATGCCATGATCTTCAGGAGAAAAAGTATCCGGCAGAGCGGCCGGTCAAGAAAGTCATGGTGCTCCAGGCGACGAAAGAGCACGGGCTGGTCGTGAATGTCACCTATGTTACTCAAACGTTCAAGACGCTCAACATCAAAGTGGATGCAGAAAGCGGCTCGATACGAGAAGACGGCCTTCACGACATGTTTTCCTTTGACAAGGGCGACAAAAAAATTGAATAGATTGAATATACATTTCTAAACATGATATGTTAGAGAATAACTGAATTTATATAGCGCTGTTGAGAATACTATCGCTATGAATACCTCCATGATCATGGCTCCTTCAATGGATTCCTCCTTGACAGAGAACTCATCAGCAGAGAATGCATCATCGCCAGCTCCGCCTGTTCTCCAGGTCAGGATCTGCAAGGTGGATAAGGATCTTCCAACCCCACACTACGCAAGAAAAGGCGATGCTGGCATGGACTTGTACGCCGCGGAGAGCACGGTCCTTCAGCCCGGCGAATTCAAGCTTGTTTCTACCGGAATAAAAGTTGCTGTCCCCGAGGGGTATGAAATGCACGTCCGGGCGCGGTCAGGCCTTGCCGCAAAGCACGGCATTGGGCTGATGAACGGCATCGGCACGATCGATTCCGGCTATCGCGGCATTGTCGGCGTGATCCTTTTCAACTTCGGCAAGGCGCCGCTGGACATCCAGCGCGGCGACAGGATTGCACAGGCCGTGTTCAACAAGATAGAGACGGCACAGCTGCACGACGTCAGCGAGCTGGACGCCACTGATCGCGGAGAAGGAGGGTTCGGCCATACTGGCATGACATGAGTTGGTAGTTAGGAGTTTGGAGAAAAAATATCGCAGTCTTTAAACAAGGGGTGACACGATGACAGCAAGCTGGAACGCACAGCTCCGGGTGAAAAAGCTCAACACGTTTTTTGCACCAGAGCAGGCAGTGACAACGATAGAACAGGATAAGAAAGAAGAACAGCAAGAAAAGGGCGGATAGTTTTGTGGTGAGCTATAACCGTCTGCCGTTTTTTTTATCTCCTGCCATTTCTTTTTATTATCTCCTTTCTTCTCGATCTCTCACTCAACGACCAGCAGTGCTACCATGATGCCGATGCCGGCAAGAAACGACACCAGCTGGAGGATGGACCTGTCTGCCTTGATCTCTTTGTGCAGTTCCGGGATGAGGTCAGAGCCGGCGATATAGATGAACCCGCCGGCAGCGAACGGAACAAGAAACGACGTCATGCTTCCTGTCGCATCGCCGACCGCCAGTGCGATGATGGCGCCGACAACGGCTGTCAGTGCGGTGAGAAAATTGAAGAACAGCGCCTTGCCTTTGGTGTACCCGCCGTGGATGAGCACGCCGAAGTCGCCGATCTCCTGGGGAATCTCGTGCAGCACGACGGCGATGGTCGTTGCAACACCGACAGGAAAGCTGGCAAGATAGCTTGCCCCGATCACCAGGCCATCGATGAAGTTGTGCACGGCATCTCCAGTCAGGTTCATCACGGCAAAAGGATGCGCATGCTCCTTCGTCATGGTCAGGTGGCAGTGCCTCCAGTGGATGACCTTCTCCACCACGAATGAGAACGCGATGCCGATGAGGATGTAGAGGGAGACATGAAGCCCGAATCCTGCTTCTTCCACCGCTTCCGGAAGAAGATGGAGGAACGCATCGCCGAACAAGGCGCCGGCTGCAAAGCTCACAAAATAGATCAGCATATTCTTGAGCGCCTTTGCGCTGAGCGACAGGGCAAGAACACCGACGAAAGAGATAAGGCTGACGAGAAGCACGCTCAAGATCGTTGACAGCCAAACGGAAGGAGCCATGTGTTGGAAGGGATCAGTTTTGTTTATAAATATTGTGAATCTGTTTTTGGTGGTGGGCAGTAGGTTGGGGGGCACGTTGGGCCAACTGCCTACTACCCACCACCCAATTATCCTCTCTTCTGCATCATCGGGTACAGGATGCGGATCTCGACTACCGGCATGACTGCCTTAAGAACATTTGAAAACACTTTTTCAAGCGGCTGATTCGCATCCACCAGAAGCCAGCCGAGCTTTTTTCCGATCTCCAGATGCTTCTGCCGCACTTTTTCTGCAAGCTCCGGGTCTGTCTCATGCAGGTGGCCGTGCTCGACAGAGTTGACATACCGGTCGCCGTGCAGCAGGATAGCGACATCTTCCTGGATGAGCCCGGCATTCAGGGTCTTAAGCTTGAAATAGCTTGCCCCTTTTGCAGAGCCCCAGGCAAGGCTTGTGCCGACATAATCTTCCGCAACAACGATTGTGCCAGCCTCGAGCTTCTTCTGCAGCGCCGGCTCAAACTCACGCCTGTTCTTGAAGTACAGCGTCTGGAACTCCACTTCTGTCATCGCCTGCGGCCTGCCGGAGCGGAGGATCTCGCTGATCTGCCGGCCTGTGGGGGAATCATAATTGGGATACTTGAGATACTCTGCCTTGTAGCCCTCTCTCTTCAGGTGATCCACCAGCTTCATGGCCTGCGTAGTCTTGCCGATATTGTTCACGCCGTAGATGACGATAAAAAGGCCTTTCATAGTTCGTATGAAGGAGGGTGAATTTTTAAATGTTCTGCTTCTGGAGTTCAGTATAGGATCATGACAGTACCGTGGAGAAGCGAAGCAAAATCACAATACAACAGGCCAAGGGCCTGTAACGGATTACGGCGCCGCCACGCATCGCAATAGGAGAGTCATGTCCATTTTTTTGCTCCACACTGTTGAGGAGCAAAAAAATGGAATTGATAGAGCACTGCGAACGTGGCGGCGCGCTTGTTCCGTTGTGCCCTTATGGGCACTTTTATTATTTTTTGTTATAACTCGCAAGAAAAAAAGAATCTGGACAGAGTTTAGTAACATTTATATTCTTCATACCCCCATAATGTTTTATGGCATTCAATCTTCTCACCCCGCATGAGCCGTCGTTTCTTTTTTCCTTTGTCCTCAGCCTGATTGCCGGCATCCTCATCGGCGCTGAGCGGGAATCCCGCAGGAAGGTCGCTGGCATCAGCACGCACACCTTTGTCATCATGGGAGCTATGGTGTTCACTATGCTGTCCTCTCGGGTGGATCCTGAATCAACATCACGGATTGCTGCCCAGATCGTCACTGGCATCGGCTTTTTAGGGGCAGGTCTCATCATCAAAGAGGGCGCTAACGTCCGGAACTTGACGACTGCAGCAAGCATCTGGTTCTCGAGCGCTATCGGCATGGCGCTTGGCTTTGGATATTACTGGATGGCGATCATCAGCGCGATAGCCTGCGTTCTTATCCCCCGAATACCCCACTTTCAGAAGAATAGGAGGGGGTGACGATACAGATAGCACCTGCCAGCGTGTTCCTGGTTCTGAATCACCCTGCTGTAAGCAGTCGAATGACTGCAGGTCCAACTGCCGAGAACAAGAGCAGGTTGAAGAGAATGTTCGTGCTGGTGTAGATGAACACTTTTGATGCCGGCGCTCCCAGGAAGAAAAAGCTCAGGATACCGGTAAAAAGATTGTGGAAGAGCGCTGCTGCAATCCCTACTGTCACGACGCTGGCATCAGCAAAGAGCCCGGCCATCACGGCGACGATGAGATGGGAGGGATAGATGACAAGGCTGTACACGCTCAGGCTTCCTTCTGCGATAAGCTTTGCGGTCAGGACCGCAAGCCCGACGATGATGCCTGCCTTGATGCCGTGCGTCATCGAGCTGACGACGGTGGCAAAAAGCCCGACTTCAACGCCGAGAGACAGGGAGCGGAATGGCCGCAGCGCAAATCCGATGATGATACTGACAAGGATCAGAAGCACGACGGCAAAAAGGAAGCGGAAGGAGAACAGGAGGAGAAGCAGGATTACCACCACAAAGAATGATAGTATTCCCTGCCGGAACATCCTGTTCTGGAACACGTCTCTTGCCTGGAGAAATTCTCGAAATCTTCTCCATCCTCTTAATCCACTGCTTGGCGGAGCTCCAGCCAGCCCAGTCGGTTTTGCAGCTATGGCCTCTTTTCCAGTCATAGTATTCATGGGGATACCATCATTTTTAAGGCTATCGGCGCCAGGACGCTGAAAAGAAAGATGTTCAGCACGATGTTGACGCCGATGTAAGAAAACCCTTTGACCGTATTTCCCCCAAGAAAGATGATGATGCAGAAGATGACCAGGTTGTACGCCGCGGTCATGATGATGCCGGCTGCGGCAATGCCAAAGGCGGAGAGATAAAACGCGAGGTAGCCCAGCAGCATCACGACCGGCACCATCAGCACGGCATAATTGGTGAACCTGCCAAGGCAGAGAAGGCTGACGATGATGGAAACCAGCCCGACCAGCATCCCTGTTTTCGGCCCGTAAGCAACGCTGCACAGCACGGTGCTGAAGGTCACGATCTCTATCCCGCTCAGGACTGTCTTGAAGGGCCGGATGATCAGCGACAGGACAGCGTTGATGGCCAGCAGGAGCAGGATCACAAACATCGAGCGGAAGGAGACGGCAAGCAGGATAGCCAGCAGGGCTGCGAGAAAGAACAGCAGGTAATTCCTCATCGGCTTCTTCATGCAGAAGCTATAAACTTCTTTTGCCGTCGTGGAGCGCTGGTCTGCCATGGTGCTGCCTCTTGAGGTTCCGTCAGTTTTACCTCCTCAATCTCTATCATAATCGTCTGATTATTTATCTATACCATCAATCTTGCCATGAAAGGAGCGAGATAGGTGAATGCCAGAACATTAAATACTATGTTCGTGGAGCTAAAGGCAAGGCATTTGAGCATGCTGCCGCGAAAAAAGGAGAGGATGGCGATGGAAACAAGGCTGTTGTACGCGATAGAAAAAAAGATGCCTGCCATAGTGACGTTCGCTGCCGTCACGAGCGGAGCCAGCAAGCCGATGAGCCCGTACGCCGGCAGGACAAGAAGAGTGAACATCGTCATCCGGCCAAGGAAAAAAAAGTTCACGGCAAGAGATGCCATGCCGAACAAGGCGCCGATCCATGAGCCGTAGGCCATGCCTGCCAGCACCGTGCTGAGCGTCACCAGCTCTATGCCGCTGGCAAATCCGCCCAGAAATCGCTTGAACGGCCGGAGGAGAGCGCTCAGCAGCATGTTCATGCTCAGCAGCAAGGAGAGGAACAAAAGATTTTTGGTGGCAAGCACGGCAAGCAGAAGGATCACTGCGCCAAAGGCAATAGCATACTTATGCCAGTGTCTTGTCAAGAGAACAGTGCCGGCTGATGCGAAAAATCCGCCGCGGCAGCCCTGTTGAACATGACCAGGAACATACTCAGGAATATACTCGGATGCCGTGTCAGGCGCAGATGCCATATCAACAGCCCTCTCCGTATGCCGGGTATACTGGAAACCTGCTGCAGAGCTCTACCACGCTCTTTCGTATGTTCTGCTGCAGGGCCGTGTTGCCCATATCGTTGACGACCGCAGCGATCCACTCGCCGACCTGGCGCATCTCTTCCTCTTTCATCCCTCGCGTGGTGAGGATTGGCGTTCCCATGCGAAGGCCGGAGGGGCTGAAAGGCGTGCTCTGATCGTACGGGATAGTATTGGCATTCATCACGATGCCTGCCTCTTCAAGCGCAACAGCAGCTTTCCGCCCCAGCCCGACACCTTGGGAGGTGAGATCGGCCAGGAGAAGGTGGTTGTCTGTCCCGCCGCTGACAAGCGTGAGGCCATGATCCATCAGCGTGCTGGCCAGCGCTTTCGCATTTCGCACAATCTGCTGGGCGTAGTCGCGAAACTGCGGCTGCAGGGCTTCGTTGAATGCCGCTGCTTTTGCCGCAATCGTGTTCATGTGAGGGCCGCCCTGCAGCCCTGGAAACACTGCCTTGTCGATGGCTTTTGCGTAGGCCTCCTTGCACAGGATCATCGCCCCTCTCGGCCCGCGCAGGGTCTTGTGCGTCGTCGTCATCACCACATCCGTAAACGGGAAGGGAGACGGGTGCGCGCCGCCGACGATGAGTCCGGCAATATGGGAGATGTCGGCAAAGCTGTACGCCCCGACTTCCTTGGCGATGTCGTGGAACTTCTTGAAGTCGATGATGCGGGGATATGCTGTTGCGCCAGAGACGCTGATTTTCGGGCGGTGCTGCAGGGCAAGCTCGCGGATCTCCTCCATGTCGAGCAGCCCTGTCTCACGGTCAACGCCGTACTGCACGATATTGTACAGCTTTCCGGAAAAGTTGACGCTGTGGCCGTGCGTCAGGTGGCCGCCCATGTCCAGCTTCATGCCGAGGATGGTGTCGCCAGGATTCAGCAGCGCGAAATACACCGCCATGTTCGCCGGGCTGCCGGAGTATGGCTGGACATTGGCATGCTCTGCTCCGAACAGCCTTTTGGCGCGGTCGATGGCAAGCTGCTCAACCTCATCAACATTTGCGTTGCCCTGATAATACCTTTTTTTCGGATATCCCTCCGCGTATTTGTTGGCGAGGACAGAGCCGCTTGCCTCAAGAACAGCAGGGCTGACATAATTCTCTGACGGGATCATGTTCAGGGTTTCCTGCTGGCGCCGGCGCTCTCCGATGACGTGCTGGTGGAGTTCTGGATCGGAACGGGATAATGCAGGATAAACTGCAGGATGATATGCCGCGGCAGCCGGAGTGGCCGTAGCAGTGTGCGCATGGCCGTCTTGGTTGCTGATACGGTTATACCATCGCACAGCAAATCCCTCCCGCTGCTGCTCCCTGCCCATCTGCCACTGCTGCGCATCCCACTGCGGAAAGAAGGTGTCGCCCTCGTGTGTTCCTGGAATATGGCTGAGGATCATCTCGTCGGCGTACTGGAGCCCTTCTGCATACACAGAAGCGCCGCCGATCAGGAAGATGCTGCCGTATCCCTGCGCGGCAGCGGTGATGATGGCAGAGCGAAGATCTTTGGAGACAGACACGCCAGGCGCATTGAATGGGCGTGAGGTAAGGACGATGTTCATGCGGTTTGGCAGCGGCTTTCCCAGCGACTCAAACGTAGTCCTGCCCATGATGACGGCATGGCCGTCGGTGGTGTCCTTGAAGTGGCGGAAGTCGCCGGGGATGCGCCATGGCAGGGATTTCTTGTTTCCTATGACGCGATTCTCGTCCAGCGCCGCGATGATGATGACCTTTGCCATGGTGTTGTTTTCAAATCGGTTGTATGCTCTCCAAATTGTTGCTTAACCAGCCATGCTCTCTACTTCAACAGCAACTTCTTTCATTCACACCGCGACATCAAACTTGATGCTGGGGTGCGGATCATAGCCCTCCAGCACAAAATCCTCGAAGCGCAGCTCTTCAAGAGGCTTGTCTGGAAACCGGATCGTGGGAAGCTGTCTTGGCTGACGCAGGAGCTGCTCTTTCAAGCCTTCGATGTGATTCTCGTAAATGTGCGCGTCGATGAGAGTGTGGCCGAACTCCCCCGGCTCGAAACCGGTGATCCGCGCGATGATCATGGTGAGGAGGGCATAGCAGGCAAGATTGAATGGCACGCCAAGAGCAAGGTCTGCTGACCTCTGGGTGAGGTGGCAGTTGAGCTTGTTGCCGATCACGTTAAAGCAGAACGTGTAGTGGCACGGCGGCAGCTTGCTCTCTGCAGCATTGCCCGGATGCCATGCAACCACGACCATCCTGCGCAGGTTTCTCGTTTCCGGATTTGCCTTGACCTCTTTCAGCGTGTCAATGACGTACTTGATCTGGTCAAAGACGAGCTGGCCTGTTTCCGGATCGCGCGTTTTCCACTTGCTTCCCCATTTTTCTCCATCAACGCCAGACTCCGGGCAGGGGTACCTTCTCCAAAAGCGGCCGTACGCCGTCTCCAGCCGCCCTTCTGCATCAGCCCATGCATCCCATATCTTCGTGACCTTGCGCAGGCTCTTGATATCCGCTTCTCCTTTCAGATACCATAGCAATTCATGGAGCATGGAGTTGAAATACATCTTTTTTGTCGTCAGAAGAGGATATCCTTTCTGGAGGTCTACCTTGTAGAAGTAGGCAAAGCAGCTCAGCGCTGCCACGCCAGTCCGGTTGACCTTCCGCTGGCCGTTCTCCAGAACATACCGCACGATGTCAAGGTATTCTTTCATCAGGACCCCCGACCAGCAAGCTTGGCTGATGATTTATATATTTTGCTGAAAAACGGCGTTATTGAAAAGTGCCCCAGCGTCATAAGGTCGAAACTCCCCCGATACTCGCTTTCGGGCGCGTTGCAGGGGGCTGGTTGCCGAGGCGTTAGCCGAGCGCAACTAAGGAAATCAAAAAATTTCCTGTTGTTGCCGAGCAAAGCGAGCGCAACTAAGAAAATCCCCAAGATTTTCTGTTTCTCCTTGCGAGACGCCAAAAATCCAGAGATTTTTGAGCGCCCCATCCGGGGACGCAGCGCCATCAAACTCACATCCAGAGTTTTGAAGGCGCTGGCGAGCGAAGCGAGAACTTTTCAATAACGTCTGTGGTTTGATTGAGAAAGAAAGCGTTCGATTTATAAACTAATGACAACCTTTTTATTACTGTATATCTTACAGAATAGAAAGAGGTGCCTAAATGGGTGTTTATCTTGTCTTATATTTTATATCGCTCGGCTGTGCACTCCTCTTTTATTATATTTCTAAGAAAAAAGAGAAGATGTATGGGTTCTCTGTATTTTTTATGGTTCTCATGATATTTTTCTTGGTCTTTGCTTTAGCCACTGATGACCCGATAGATGAGCTTGTCACCACAATTCCTGCGTTCTGGCAGTTTGTCTTAACTGGTCTTGGTGGTGCGTTTACTATCTGGAAAGTGTATCTTAATCCTCTAAAAACGAAGGTGTATGGTATGGACAGAGAAATAGGAGAGGTCAAAACATCTGTTGGAAGGATGGAGAGTGAGATGAAAAGCGCTTTTCAACGATTAGAAAAAGAGATTGATAATCTGATTAAGAAATAGAGCATTACAATCGGGGTTCATAAGCTAACAAAGCCCTGTATTCTTATAAATTTTCTTTCTGCGCTTGTCCACTATTTGATAATGATAAGAAGCTTTTATATAATCAAGAACATTCTCCGTTACCATGGCCACCATCGCCCTCGTCGGGCTTCCCGGCAGCGGAAAAAGCACGGCAGCAGAGATTCTCGAAAAGAAAGGCTTTGCCCGCATCCGATTTGGCGATGCTGTTGATGAAGAGCTGAAAAAAAAAGGCTGGCCAAGGAATGAGCAGAACGAGAAGCTTGTCCGGGAAGAGCTGCGCGACACCTACGGCATGCATGCCTTTGCCCTTCTCAATTTGCCTCGGATCAAGGCGGCAGAAGCGAAGGGAAAAAACGTGGTGATCGACGGCATGCGGAGCCTTGAAGAGTACGAATATCTCAAGGAAGAGCTGAATGATCTCGTGGTGGTGGTGGCAGTCCATGCCAGCAGAGAGCTCCGCCATGCACGGCTTGCCTCTCGCAAGGAACGGCCGCTGGCGAAACAGGAGGCAGAATCGCGCGACAAGGACGAGGTCGAAAAGTCAAACTGCCTTGGGCCGATAGCAAGGGCGGACGCGACAATCACGAACGACGGTTCTCCAGAGCATCTCCGGCAGCAGATTGATGCTGTTCTGCAGGCGCTGGCATGATGCGCTTGTTTTTGGTAATCCTTCAATAAAAACAGCAGAATCCTTCCAGAAGAAAATGCATTATTAAGAAGGCATCTTATTGCGCTGCCAAGCTTAAATTTCTGAAGTACGCCGCAACCATCATGATGCCTTTCTCTGCTTGGCTCCAGCGGAATCTCTCGTTTGGCTGGTGGTAGCCGTCGCTGGCAAGGCTCATGGACAGGGCAGTGATCTTTAATGGAAATATGCTCATGGGCTGTTCATTGCATCACTCAACAATCTCCACCACTTTCTTCTTTGATGTCCGGCCAGACACGATACCAACTCTCTTCCCTAACAATTTGCTGAGAAACCGTATCAATTCCACATTTGCCTTATCTTTATCCGGCGGCGCAGCGATGGCAACGCGAAGTGCCTTGCGTGATTCATCCCGTCCAAGAATCTCCGTGCGGGGAGCGCTGGGCTTGGCGATGATGGAAAGCCGGTTGTTGTGAATATAGCGGTGAATGTCAGTCTCGGAGCTTGCCATGGTAATCCCTACAGTTCTTATCTCTTCCTCTTTTGTACTCCCTAATCAGTTATGCAACATCTTTATAAGCTTTGTTTTTTTTCCTTAGCAAAATGCCGCCATTTGACCTTGAATCTATTGCAGCATGCTATGATGCTGTATTTCTTGATGCAAACGTATTTGCCATCACTGATCTTCCACGCCGGGTAAGGGAGCTGCAAAAAGCAACGGATCTTTTACACGTTGCCGACGATATGGTGCGTACACGCGAAGAGCTTGCTGAAATGAGGCACAGCCTTTCCCGCTTCCCGTTTTATGTCACCCCCTATATCCATGCAGAGCTCGAAAATGCTTTAGGCGTATTTAGCGGCAGCGCAAGATACTTAGGAAGGAACATGGCGAGAGTATTGCCTCATCGGCAAAGATATGCTTTGCGAAGAGGGCAGGAAAGGCGAGAAAACAGCAAGGAGAATGGATCCGATGTGAAAACAAGGCTTCAACTAAAGGAGGATGGTGAGGAGGACAATGCCGATGGGCAGTACCGGACTAATGTCCTCCAACTTATCAGAGTTGCTGCAGAATTCAGCCATCTTCTTCAAGCGTTTCCAGTTTATCGCTTCAATCAAGCCATTCCTTCTGTTCCACAAACGAAAAAAACATCCCCGTCAGAAGCCGATGCTTCCCTTGTTGTTGCGCTCTTTGATTATGCCGCAAAGCATCCGGGCAACCACGCAGCAGTCGTGAGCATGGACCTTGATGTGGTGGCAGCGTATCATTTCATTGCGCACCAAGAAAGCATCCCGCCAACCGTGACAGAAAGGACAAGAACGATCTGGTATGCGGCAAAAGCAGCGCAAGTGCGAGAGCTTTCTGTTGAAGATGCTGATAGGGTACTCCACGGATGATATTATTCCCCCAAATAGAAAATAACTCTATTCCCATCTCACTATCTGCAAACCAGGAATTCTTGAAAAATGCTTTTCATTGTTTGTTACTAACATTGTTTGTTACTAATAATGTCAGTATCGAGGCATCGCGTCATAACCTTGTCTCTTTGCGTGTAGAAATCTTACGGCTGTCATAAATTTCTTTTTTAACATCATCTAAACTTTTTCCGTCTTTTGTTTTGTAATCTTTCCATGCACCGGCGAGGCTCTTTTTTTCTCCTCGGTTAATCTCCGGGAGGTGAATGGTTACTCGGGTATTGTTGTCTAAGCTGATATTGTCTAACGGAAGAATTTTTCCATCTTTCCAGACCGCATCTATCTCAATAGCCATGCCAAGCTGTATAGAACGGAGATATATAAATTTAACTATAATCTCTCCAGGTGTGCTTGCACGCCGCGCATCTCAGAAACTTTGTTTCTGGCTCGTCGGATGCTCTCGTCTGGATAAGCCAGTAATACGCTTTATCATTGCCGCACTTCGGGCAGCTCGCGTCGGTCAATGGCAGCGTCTCTCCCTTGTCCTGGTCAACAACATCAACCGCGGCCTTGGGATCTTTCTTGACCGTCTCTTTCACGATGAGGGTTGATTTGCTTCCGGCAGTGTAGCCGCAGGAGCAGCCCATCACCATCCCTTTCCCGATTTTCTTCGGAACGAGTAAGCTTTTACAGGTTGGACAAAACATGGAGTCACCTTGAACGATACTTCTTGATTAAGCGTTTGCTTGCACGTTGTATACATGCCTTGAGGCTGACAATTATTGATCATGCAAGATGCAGGAGCTTGAGCAGCTCGACAAAAATGATCTTGACGTACCCTAAAAGAGGGATTCTAAAGACTGCCTTGCCAAGGACGGCGCTGTCGGGGACATCTTTTTCAAAATCCCACGAGCCAGGATTATGATCTCCCTTTGTTTGATAATGATACTCTCCCTCTCTTGCCGTGATGTTCACGATGCGGTGGATGATAGGCTCTTTCCTGAAGGATGTCTGGAACACGAGCACATCGCCCTGATGTGCACTGCCTTCTCGAACGCCGTGCAGCACCATGATGTCGCCTTTGTTAAACCCGTTCCGGAATGGGTACTCCTTAAAATCAGTTTCGGTGATCTCATAGCTCTTATACAGCAAGGCTTGCTCTTGCCACCATTCATCAAAATTGCCGTCGTGCTCCATGCTGCCGGAGATTACGGCGACGACAGGGAAGGATGTCCCAAGCGCAAGGCCTAATCCGGGATAGACGATAAACTTGATCAGGACAAAGGCGACGAGGATGTTCACCAGCCAGCTGGCAAAAGAGTCCTCTTCCCATAGAAAATGCCATGTGCGCTGGCATACTTTTTTAAACTCCTCCTTGTTCATGGCATGCAAGAGCCGATGGGAGGCTTATAAAGTTTGCGTATTTGCTCCTGTGATAAGATTATGGCCACGACAAAAACACCACAACGAGAACGGCGGCGCTTCTGCCCCAAATGCGGAGCTGGCAACGCGACCGGTGATCTTTGCCAGCAATGCCAGCAGCAAGGGCTTCCAGACGCGATGTTGAAGAAAGAGATCCTCATCAAATACTGCACCGGCTGCAAGAGATACTATTCTGGACGGGCCATGGTGGCATCACGCTTGCTGAACAACGTCTTGCTCAAGCACATCAAAGCCATCATCCAATCGAAAAGCCCGATCACGCTCGCTGTCCCTCATCTCCGGCCGACAGCGACAGGGACCATGGAGGAGCATCAGCTCACGGCAAGCTGGGATGGCAGAAGCGCCGTGCTTCCCTTCAAGCTCGAACTGACCATGTGCCAGCAGTGCGGCAGGGAAGGGACAGACTATTTCGAAAGCGTCCTCCAGCTTCGCAATTCGGACGAGGCAACGATCACTGCTGCCAGGGATGATATCCTCCGGAACTCGAAAGGGCGCCTGCTGACGAAAGAAGCGTTATCTCCCAGCGGCATTGATTTCTATCTCAGCTCCCAGCGTGCAACGCCATTCATTGCCCAGCGGCTCCAGCGCCGTTTTGGCGGGATGTTGAAGACAACCGGCCACATCCACGGGCGCGACCACCAGAAAAGCAAGGATATCTACCGGATGACGACCGTGCTGACCCTGCCGGGCTTTGCCCGAGGCGATGTCATCGTCGTTAAAGAAAAGATGTACCGCGTCGTGCGGATAGGAAAGGCAATCGTAGGGTACGACCTCCAGCATCAGAAGAACGGAACCATCGACCTTCGCAGCGAAACTCCTCTTGTCCTCCCCAAGCACACTGCGGAGATAACAAAAACAAGCCCTGCCGTCGAAATTCTTGATCCAGAAACATACCAGCCCGCAGCAGTCAAGGGGCAGATGAACGATGCAAAAAAAGTTGGCGACAAGATTGATGTGGTGTTCTATCAGGGAAGTTGGTTTATTGCGTAAAGATCATTGTGTAAAGAAAAAATGGCGTTTTGCCTCAATCCGCTTCTGGCGCAGTCTCCTCAACACCAGCCTCTGCCTTTACTTCTTCTGCCGGCTCCTTAAGGTCTTCGCTTTCGACAACGTCCTGCCGCACTTCCGGATAGACGCGCTTGATGGCGATCGGCAGCACTCCCTGCTCTAATTCCTTCTTTGCAATCTCCAAAGGATCGTACCGTATCTCTTCCATGTCTTTTTCGCTGAGCTTGACGAGAAATGGCGCGCCCATGGAAATCTGAAGCGCCCTGCTCCCGAGCAATCTCGCTTTCTCATACTTCGTCAGCTTGTCCTGCCCTTCTTTGCCTGATTCTTCTTTTTTAGCACTCATGATATCCACCGCCGCCTTCATCACGTTGAGAAGCTTTCTTGAGCTTTCCCTTTCTTACCTTGCTCCCTTTCGTCAGTTCCCAGCGTCTTTAAGGTACTTTCGCAGCTCATGGCCCTTCTCTGTCCCCATGGTGATCATCTGCTCGATCTCTTGAAGTGACAGCTGTTTTTCACCGCCCTTCTGCAGGGCGCAGATCGTCCCGTCAGGGGTAGTCGTCACGGTCAGCCTAGCATCATAGACGAATTCCTCTTCTGAAAGAGGATCCACCAAGAGCTTGTCGCCGATCTTGTAGACCGTCACTTGGAGGGGAAGCTTAAGGACGGGGAGTTTCACGTCCGTCTTTTTCTTGTAGTCAAGCTGTGTGCCGTCATAGTAAGGGAAGCAGGCATCCTGGAGTGCAGCAAGCGAAGCAAGCCCAGCTGCATCAAGCAAGTTTCCATCATCATTGATCGTGCAGATGTCAATACATACCGTCCATATCTTTTCGCCGTAGGTGATGCAGAGCTTTTTCGTGTCAATAGCCTTTGCTTCACGGATGCCACGATCCACCACACGCGCTATCTCGATAGCGTCAATGCTTGGCGGGCCAGATTCAAATGCCGGAGACGACAGCGGAAGAAGCTCGACACCAACCATCAGCGACCCATGGTCTGGTGTATCCGGGTAAGGTTTTTCGACGGTGAGCTTGATACCGGCGAGCACTTCCGTGTTGCCGACCTTCACACGGGCAGATCCCTCTGCGGACCTGGAGATATTGTACTCGACGGTGATCGGCCGGAACTCGTCCAGCTTTCTGCCGTCATGGCGCACGTTGTGCTTGAGGCATTCAATCAGGTGCTGCTTAAGGCTTTCATTCATCATGATACTCACCGCCAGAAGTATTGCTGTCCGCCACATCTGCTTCCTGGCCAGCATATTTTTCCTTGAGGGCCTGCTTCTGCACGCTATTGATCTGTGCGACTGCTTTCTGGCCCATCTTCAGGGCCTTAAGAAGATTTTCCTTGCTGATCTCCCCATCCATCTGGAGCAGTGAAAATTCTCCTGTTGATGGCAGGATTGCGACAGGGATGTCCGCGACAGGGCCTTCTTCATACGCTTCCTCGTCATAATTGAGGTCGACAAGGACCTTGTCATCAACGATGCCAACGCTCACCGCAGCCACCAGATCAGTCATGGGGATGCCGGCGTCAGCAAGAGCGATGGATGCTGCGCAGATGCCAGCGCATCGTGATCCTGCATCGGTCTGCGGGAACTCGATAAAGACGTCAACAACAGCGTTAGGGAACTGGGAAAGGTCAACGACTGGCTGAAGGGCCTTTTCGGTAACCAATGAGATTTCCCGCGAGCGCCTGCTTGGGCCTGGCTTTACTCTCTCGCCGGATCCAGAGAACGGCATCATGTTGTAATGGCAGCGCAGAATGCCTGTTTTTGGGTTTTGCAGGAACTTCGGATGAAGCTCGCGAGGCCCGTACACGGCAGCGTATGCCACGGTCTTTCCTATCGTGAACACGGCAGAGCCATGAGCGCGGGGGATGACCCCTGCTTTTGCAGATATTGGGCGGATCTCATCAAATGCCTTTCGCCCGTCGAATCGTTTGGTGTATGTCATTGTGCCATCCTCAATATTATTGTTCTTCATCAAAATGCTTGGTCTCTTTCAATCGTGAATCAAGAAATGCCTTGATCTTGTCTGTCATTCCAGAAATGTGGCCTTCCTTTTCAATCTTTCTGATGGTTTCAACCGCGAGATTTTCCATGAGAGGATGCCCTTCCAGCCACACTAATCCGTTCTGGCCGACAGTGATCTTGCAGCCCGTTGCTTCCTTGATCAACGACACCATGGATCCTTGCTTGCCGATGATGCGCGGGACCTTGTTGGTGCTGACTTCGATGATCCTGCCGCCGATGATCTTCCGAGCCCCCGGCTCGCGCATGCTCACGTCCACCAGCTTCTGGCTCGTCACATTGGTGATTATTGCAGAAACGTAATCGCCCAGCGCAAAATACTTGGTCAGGTCTGCGCCTTTTTCGATATAGCCGGAGGATGCGTCTTTCAGCTGAAGCACGGCAGAGTACGGAGAATTCGTGTCAACCCTCCAGCCGCTCATCAGGATGTCGATCACTTTTGCGATGATCATGTCGCCGCGCTTGGGGAGGTAGGCTCCGCTGAGCGGGATGAGCTTGAGCACTTTTCCTTCAACAGTGACCAGGCCAAGGCGGGCAGCCCTGATGGTCTCTCTGCTCCGATACGTTCCGAATGATGGGAGATAATCCATCCCGACAGCAAGAACCTCGCCAGGGACAACCACGTCTCGGGATTGAACTTTCAATACACTTGTAACATCACTCATAGTATTCACCTAGTTCTTATAGTATTCACCTGATTCTTTATGTGCCTAATCATCGTTTTTTCTGATAGTAACCGGGATTTTTTGCCGTTGTTTATATTCCTATGCATTTCTGGCATTCAGTTATCCCAGCTCATCTCACTCGACGACCTGCGTCTGGCAGGCGCCTTTGGTCACCTTGTTCAGCCGTTCATAAAGATCAGCTTCCATGCCCGCAGGGATGCCAACGTGGCACTCGAGAGAGCCGTCATTGTTCCACTTCTCCTGCTGAGGTTTGGCAAATGGGACTAGGGCATTGTATGCCTTGGCAGCATTCTCTGCCGGCACCTTAATCCAGATCTTCTTGGTCTCCATGCTGATCGACAGGACGGTCCGCAGCTTTTTGATGATCGCATCCAGCTGCTCTTCTGCAGTCTTGTATTCATCAATCTTGACCCGTGTCTCTTCCATCGCGTTCTCGATCCTTTGCGGGGGGTGGGGAAGCTTGGTCTTGGGATCCATGGCATTTCTGGCGATGAGCGCGACGATCTTGCGGTGCTTTTCTTCCCGGACCTTTTCGCGATGCTCGGCGGTCAGCTGGATTTCTCCCTGCATGATGATCTGCTTGGCGATCTGAAGCACGTCGGTCGTGGCGAACAAGGATTGGAGATGATGTTCGGAAGCAAGCAGCCCTTTCTTGACGTCGGCAAAAATCTTTTCACTGCGAATCACGTCGTGGATATCGATCTGCCTGCCGCTTTTCATGGCGATGGCCTGGTCTGGGTCGACGGCAACCTCAAAGGTCTCTCCGCCTTTCCGGAGCCGGGCCAGGTTAAACGAGACCCGCTCGTGATCCATGGTCACCCGTCCTTTGATGCTCATTTTTTCTTGACCTCCTTGAGGAGCTTGTCGCACTTCTCTCGAGACAGGTGCTGGAGCGTCATCGTGTCTGCCTTGATGAAGGCGCAGTCGAGCCTGTCCACATTGAAGTTCTCATCAAGCGCCTTGTTCAGGGCCTTGACGGCAAGGCGGAGGCCGTCTTCGACAGTGATATCTTTTTTGTACTCTTTTTGGAGCGTCTCTTCGATCTCTGTCTCGCCTTCTCCGATGACGGCAGCATGGTACTTAAAGTAGATTCCTGTCGGGTCGGTCTCGTACAGCGACGGGCCGGACTCGTCAATGCCGGCGACGAGAATGGAAACGCCGAACGGCCGAAGCCCGCCGGACTGGGTGCAGATCTGCTTGAGGTCGCAGATGTCCTTCACAATAGAGAGAATATCGATCGGCGTGTCGTACGTGACGCGGTGCTGCTGGGCTCGGAGCTGGGCCCGCTCGATCAGTACGCGAGCGTCGGACAGGATGCCTGCTGCTGTCGCGCCGATGTGGTCGTCAACCTTAAAGATCTTTTCGACAGCCTCGACGACGACAAGCGGATCAACAAGGCGCTTGTCGGTGGCGAGCACGACGCCGTCCTTGCAGACGATGCCGATGGCAGTGGATCCCTGGCGGACCGTCTTCTTGGCATACTCCACCTGGAGAAGCCTGCCGTCGGGGCTGAACATCGTGATGGCACGATCATATCCCATGACTTGATGGCTCATTGGTTGCATAGTATCACCTGTTTTAGGAGAGCATGATGGTTTGCGCCTTGCTCAGCATCCCGGACACTCCCCTGCTCCGGACAACCACCTGGTCGTTTCCGACGTGGGTGACGAAGGCAAGGGCAGCTTTCATCTGGGGAAGAGTGGTATGGCTCGCCTTGAGGATGCCGCGCTGCTTCTGCGCATTATATTTTTCTGGAAGGATCCATACTCCTGCAGCAGCAGCTCCTGCCTCGCCGTACAGCTGAAGTATGGAACGCCATATTTGGTGCTGGATTTCAGAAAAGTCAGTTAGTTTGCGCTTAGAAATCACTTCAAAAACCAAATAACGCTTCTTTTCCCGTAAGGTCGGTAATAACGGCTTTATTTGTCGCTTTTTCATGTGAATTCTCTCGATTACCAAGAGAAAGTGCCATAAGCCTCTTCTCTTCTTGTCTCTCTGATTCCTGAGAGCAGGAGGTGGTATTTAAAGATTGTTAATTGGGTGGTGGCATGGATACTAACCCCCCTATTGGGCAGGTATATAATTATTTTGTTGTTTTACTTATCTAATAGACCAGACTACATTAAACATAATCATTGTATTTATAGAAACATTTATATAATAGTTATAGTTACATTAAACTATGGAAAAAAGTAAACTCCTCCAAAAACTTGCAGGAATTCAAACAGTAGTCTCAGTAATGGACATACTCAACATAGATAAAAAAATGGCAATTTACTATATCTATCGTCTTCGAAAAGAGGGATATGTTACAACCAAGAGACAGAGTAATAATCGAAGAGTTTACACTATCTCGCTTGATAATAAATTGGGGGGTAAGAGTTACTACGAGATCATCAATCGACATTCTCCAATTAAGATTTCAACACCACTAATTCATAAAATATACGGGAAAGGACCAAGTTTAGAAGAAACGTTCATCTACGCTATTAAAACTAAAAGTTTTAGAGCCATTCTCGCTTCATTAGCCTTGTTCAAAAAAATGAATGATTGGGTGGGGCTATACCATCTTGCTAAAGAGGACCATATTGAAGGGCAAGTTGGGGCATTGTATGATCTTGCTCGTCAGATTATGAAAGTAAGAAGAATGAGTAACAAGTTTAGAAGTAGTGCCTTGCCAAAAAGAAAACATAAATTTGAATACATTGTTCCAGGATTGAGATCCAAAGATTTTATGGAAATCGAGAGAACATGGAAAATTTATCTTCCTTTTAATAAAAAAGATTTGGAGGAATACAAATGATCACTATAGACCAACAACAAAAATTATTATTAAACGTCGCGAGGCGGCTCACCAGAAAGATAACTGTTTATGCTATAGGCGGGACTGCCATGATGTTCCTTGGCTTTAAAGATGCCACGTTGGATATCGATCTTGTCTTTGAGAATGAGAAAGACCGCGAGGCCTTCAAGGAAGCAGTAAAGTCTCTTGGCTATGCAGAGATGGATGCCATAAAAGTGTACGGTGTAAAAAGAAATATCCCGGAGATGTTCAGGCTTGATGATGAGCGTTTTGACCTATTTGTCGTAGAAGTGATAGATTTTATCTTTTCCGATGACATGAGAAAAAGAGCAGAGCAGATCCACCAGTTTGAAGGCAATCTGATCTTAAAAATTGCAGATCCACACGACATCATCCTTATGAAATGTGCTACGGACAGGATGAAAGATAAGGATGATGCCCGAAAAATCATCAATTCAACAAAAATTGACTGGGACATCATCATTGATGAAGCAAAAAAACAGATAGGGCTGGGGAAAGACAGGGCTGCTTTTGATTTGGGCTATTTCTTAGAAACTCTTAAAACAAGGATGAATCTTGACATTCCCATTGGAGTACTCGACAAATTATTTTTGATTGTAGAAAAGCAAGCTAAAGAGAAAAGATCAAAACGGAATTAATGGTCAGTTTCAGGCCCTCCATTCTTGCTATTTTTGTGAGCATCCTTTCAATACGACTTATACAATATCGCTTGGATCATCAAGAGCAGCCATAATATTCCAATAAACCCAGAAAGGACAGAGGAGAGGTACAGGTGGAGTGTGAGGTAGGCTACCGTCATGGCAGCAAGCCCGATGGTCGTCAAGAGGGACGTCTGGAATGACAGAAAGCCTTTCTTATGCTTGAACCCCTGATAGACCTGATAGATGAGAGAATACCCAAACAGCACTTGTGCTGTGGCGATGACGATATCCTGCCAGATCATAGGAATCGCAAGATTCGTGGAATTTTATAAATCTATTCTAATGCTACTTGACAAATTCTAATTACTTGACTATCCCAAGTATTGATTGTTCGGATCGCAGCAGGCATCGTAGGTCATGCCGAGCATGGAGTGGGGTGCAGAATGGTACTGGTCACCACCGTGGCCAGATTCGGTAGAATACATCTCGCCGACAGCATCGTTGAGCGTGTCATAGCCCACGCCGCCGTCCTCGTCAAGGCCGATGGCATACGTCGATGCTTGCCTTCCTTCTTTCATGGTTTGCAGGGCTTTTGCCTCGTAGCGGCCGTCCTGACGATCTTGTGCCGGACCGCCGGATTTCACGTACTTGACGTCCTGATCCAGCGTTGACGAAACGCCCTGGCCGATTGTTGGGGCAGCTGTCATGCTGGCTGTTCCGACAAGCGAGCTGATAGATGACAAGGAAGATGAAGAACTCGGCAAGCCTGATGGAGAAGAAGATTGCTGTTCTGCTGGCTGCGCTCTTGCAACCGCTTCTTTGACAAAAGAAGCCTTCAATCCCAGCGCATCGCTCAGGTGCCGCTGGACCGCGTCAGCCAGTGTTTCTGTCATGGTCCTTGGTTTGTTCTCGATCCTTAAAAAGCTGATGGTCGTCCCGTATATAAATGTTTCGTTTTTTACCACTAAAAAGAAGTAATTATCGAAGGTGTCTATCTTATTTTTAGGGTACTATCTTGTTATTCATCCCCTAACGGCTCGCCGTGATACGCTGGGGTCAGGTCGCGGTAGAGAACACCATATTGGCTTGAAATACCCCTGATCGTTTCTCCGTCCTTTATAGCGCCTTCAGGGACAGCGATGGCTGCAAGGCCTTTTTTCTCCCCGGACTGGTCAACACTTCCGCCAGAAAGGAAATAGACTTCCAGCCCAGAGCCGAATTCTTGAGGAGATGGCTCTTTAATGTCGCATCGTGCATAAAAGTCTCGAATAGCGTCTCGCTGCACGCCAGTCCTCATGCTCTCGCTGTTTGGGTAATAGCTGGCACCCATCGAAGAGACATCGCCGACGCCAACACAGACACCGAGCTTGTCCGATAATTCTTTCGATAAATCATTTGGATGGAGAATGCGCAGATGCTGCTGGCCGGCACCACAGCCAGACAGGCCGCCCCCAATAGCATAAAATCCGAGAGCTCCGGTTATCATGCCAAGAACTTCACGACGGGAATGACCGTTATCAGATGCCATGCCTTGAGGGAGATACGGGGAGTATTTAAGGCTGTGCCTGTTCCAATCCCAGCCTTGCTGCCACACTGCTGTCATGGACTGGATAAACCCTCTGCTTAGGGATCATCACATCCTCTTCACCTCCTGCAAGAGCATGGGCGCGCTGAGCCCGAACAAACCGAGAAATATCCTGAACCCTAATAATCCATTCACGAGCATACTTCGCCAAGATATCACCCCGT
>JACPCA010000014.1 GCA_016180035.1 Candidatus Woesearchaeota archaeon | reverse complement strand
GAGGGATTTGAACCCTCGGCCTTTCGGTTTCTCAGGGCGTATCGCCCAATAAGAGCCGAATGCTCTACCAGACTAAGCTATTGGCCCATTTTGTTTTCCCACCCATTTTCTTTTCCTTCCTCATCGCACAACTTATCTATTAACCGGAAGGAAAACAAAATGCTTTTTTGGGAATAAGCATCCGTTTGTGGAACTACATCAACGTGTCGGTAGGATTCCGAGCCATGCTCGGAATCAAAAAAATGGCCGTAAATCCATGTTGCAGCCTGAAGTGGATTTCGCGCAAAGCGAAATCCGCTGATTTGGGGATTCCCAAAACTCGCCTACGATTTGCTTCGAATGCGAGTTTTGAATAACATGCTTTTCCGGGAATAAGCATCCATGAGATGAACTATATCAATGTGTCGGTAGCCTCCGCTTCGCTCCGGCGAGTATTCAGCCTTCGGGTGGCTGAACGAAGTGAAGCCGCCCAATTTGGGGCATTCCCAAAACTCGCCCACGAGTTTGAAGCAATGCGAGTTTTGAATAACATGCTTTTCCGAGCGTTAAGCTTCCGTTTGTTGAACTATATTAACGTGAGGACACGGACGCCTCGCTTGACTCGGCGTCCGATACGTGCGAGTTTTGAGGGATTTGAACCCTCGGCCTTTCGGTTTCTCAGGGCGTATCGCCCAATAAGAGCCGAATGCTCTACCAGACTAAGCTATTGGCCCATGCCGCGTCCGGGATGTGAACATAAGGGTTTCACCCTTATCATCCTGTTTAGGGCAGGGCATTCGCTTTGCTCAGCCCTGCGCATCTTGCCAGTTCTGGTGTTGTGGGGTTTTGATGTCCTACCTCACAACATATGCCGCGTCCGGGATTTGAACCCGGGTCTTTGCCTCGAGAGGGCAAAATGATTGGCCGGGCTACACTAACGCGGCGTTGACGCCCCGACTGGGATTTGAACCCAGACATCCTTGCGGAAACAGGATATTTGCAGGATGTGTCCTCCCGGCAAGCTGCCATCTCAACATCCGTGGTATAGCAATCCTGCGCAATACCGAATTATGCGATCGGGGCACTTGGGTAATGGGGAGTAGGTGGTGGGCAGTTGGTTCGATGTGCGAACCTACCACCAACTACCTACAACCTATTACTTAATAGCGGGGGAAGGATTTGAACCTTCGACCTTCGGGTTTCTGACGCTCGCTCGCAAGTGCGGATGGCGAGCGATAGTGAGCGTTATGAGCCCGACGGGCACTCCTGGCTGCCCTACCCCGCTGCAAGGCACCGAAAAAGGAAATTCTTTATAAAGCTTGTGGGGGAGCATGGCGTTATTGAAAAAATTTATAAAAAACGAGGCAACACCCTGCCCAAACAGTCCAAAAGGAGGATAGCTATGACAGAAACCCATGAAGAAAAAAAGCACGATAAAGGAGATGACAAGCCCATCTTCACGATTACTAAAGGCAATGTCTGGAAAATAACCTCAGCCGTGTTAGCCATCCTGCTGATCTGGTCGCTATGGCACGGGCCAATTTTTGGTGACTCTGCAAGAGCAGCTCCTTCACCATCTGCTCCCTCGGTTCCTTCGGCAGCGCCTTCTGCACCTTCGCCAGCGGCAGTCGTTGACGTCAGCGCAGACGATGACCCGGTCATGGGAAAAGCAAAAGCGCCGGTGACGATCATCGAATTCAGCGATTATCAGTGCCCATTCTGCAGCAGATTCTACACCCAGACGCTGCCGCAGCTCAAGAGCGAATATATTGACACCGGCAAGGCAAGCTTTGTCTATCGGGACTTTCCGCTGACAAGCATCCATCCGGAAGCAAAGCCAGCAGCTATCGCTGCCAACTGTGCTGAAAAGCAAGGCAAGTATTGGGAGATGCATGACAAGATCTTTACCAACCAGCAGAGCCTGAGCAGCAGCAATTACAAGGCATGGGCAGGCGAACTTGGCCTTGATGCAGGAAAGTTTGAGTCCTGCCTCAACGATCCTGCCATGGGAGCAGAAGTTGACAAGGACCTGCAGGACGGCGCCAGCGCCGGAGTCCAGGGAACTCCTGCCTTCTTCATCAATGGCAGGCTGTTAAGCGGCGCCCAGCCCTTCAGCGCCTTCAAGGCAGTGATTGATGCAGAATTGGCGAAATAAGCCTTGTTTTTCTTCTTCTTTTTAGTTTTTTGTTTTCTTCCATTTTCTGTTGTTCTTTCATTTTCTACATTTTTTTCCATTCCATTTTCTTTTCCAACCCATTTTCTTTTCCTTCCTCATCGCACAACTATCTCGTTTAACCGGAAGGAAAAGAAAATGCGTTTTAAGAATAAGCTTCCGCTTGTGGAACTATTTCAACGTGTAGGTAGCCTCCGCTTCGCTCCGGCGAAAAAAGAGCACCGCCATGAATCCGTCTTGCAGCTTGAGGTGAACCGAGCGCAGCGACAAAAGCGCAGCGTCCACCGGGCGATTGAAAGAAGCGAAGGCGTATGACAGGGGAATTTTCCCATCCTCAAAAGAACAACAACTTTATGCCAGAAATAATTACTAAGAATACAAATAATCGTTTCACCAAAAAGTCGCCCTTTTTAATTGCCACATGAATTTTACGATGCCTCAGCCTTCCCATAAGCGCGTGGAACGTACTGGTAACGGTTCATTCTTCCCTGTTTTTGGCGCAGGTTGTAGTAATGAAACATGGTTGTTCGCCTGCCATGCTCAACGTATGGTTTTAAAACATAAGGTTTCAAGAGAATTCCTGTCGGTATTGGCTGTTCTGGCATTGCCTGTTCTTGGTCCATGCACACCACCTGTCTTGTTGTACTGGCTATTTCCAAAGCTCTCCATAAGCAACCACTGCGCAAACACACGGAAGGATAGAAGAGAAGAAGGGGGCTGTTTTTATTAATGTTTCCAACGAAAAACCGTTTTTTGTGTGGTTTTCCAGAACATTTTTATAGTTTAGAACCGCCCTATATAATTTAGAAAGAGTATATATAAAACTGCCATATACGCCATGGAAACCCTCTACAGCCAGCTTAAAGCAAATTTTGGGCTGAAGGATAAGCACGTCCTCATCATGAAAGCCCTTTACCAGCACGAGCTGCGGGCAGAGGACATCTGCAAAGCCACGCACATCCCTCAAGGCAGGATTTATGACTATCTCAACTTCCTGGTAGAGAATGGCCTGGTCGAGCGCAGCCACAAGAAACCCTTCCTGTATTCCATCAAGGACCTTCGAAAAAGCGTTATCTGGTTTACCAAGCAAAAAATTGATGGCATGGTCCAGTCCCAGGACGAGATTATCGGCCGGTTCAAGGATGAAGCTCAGAGCAGCTTCAGCCTCATCACGGATTCTGCCGTGTTCACCAAAACACACTGCGACCTGATCACGAAATCCAAGATTTTTCGGGTGCTTGCCATCCACCGCTCTTTTCCGTACATGCTGTATCCAGAAAACCTGCAGGACTTTGTTGCCGTGAGAAAGCTCATCACCAGTTCCAGGCCGACCATCACGACTAATAATTCCGAAAGCATCCTGCTCGTGTATCGCTGCTACATGGATGCGTTCCATAAAGGAAAAAAGATGACCTGCATCATGGAGCGGGAAACCTTTGACAAGCACCTCAAGCTGTTCGAGCAGTACTTTCCGCCGGACAAGCTCGCTGCCATCCTGCAGGATATCGTCACCAAGCTGAAAAAATACGGGGCAGAAGTGTTCGTCATCGACGAGTACAGCGCCATGCAGACGGACTTCAACGAGAAAGAGGTCTGCCTGTGCGTGAATTATTCCGGCATCACCAACGGCTTTCACACGCGCAGCAAGGAGCTTGCCAGCTTCTTCAACAGGGTGTTCATGGAGAAGATGAAGCGCGCTGATCCTGTCCTGCCATTGCTCGAGAAGAAATTAGGAGAATCCCTTGCCAAAACACATGAATCAGCGCCGCATCTGGATCAGGCGTGAGGAAGGATGGAAGAAATGGGCTGGTGGATCCACCAACGATGGCATAATTTTATAAACCAACCTCTTCCCTAAACTGTTATGGAATTAAAACCGCCAGTCCTTGAGTACAAAGGCCTCATTCTTGACCAGTTTCAGGTTGATGCTATCGAGGCGATTGACAGCAATCATTCGGTTGTCGTCTCTGCCCCTACCGGCAGCGGCAAGACGCTGATTGCAGACTACATCATCGACCGCGATATCAAGGACAATAAGCGCGTGGTCTATACTGCTCCCATCAAGGCGCTTTCCAACCAGAAATTCAAGGATTTTTGCCGGGATTATGGGGAAGACAAGATCGGCCTGCTGACCGGCGACACGGTGATCAATCCGGGAGCGCAAGTGCTGATCATGACTACGGAGATCTACCACAACATGGTGCTGGTCAAGGACGAGATCGTCAACAATATCTCTTACGTCATCTTTGACGAGATCCATTACATCAACGATCCGGAGCGCGGCTATGTCTGGGAAGAGTCCATCATTTTCAGCCCTGGCACGGTCCGCTTTCTCTGCCTGAGCGCTACCATCCCCAATGCCAGGGAGTTCGCTGACTGGATCGAGGCGATCAAGTCGCACACCGTCGTCGTTGTCCGGCATCACGAGCGCCCGGTGCCGCTGCACAAGCTCTTTTACGACGTTGACCTCGGCATCACCACGCTCGACAAGATCGAAGAGCGCAAGGAGCTGGACCGGCTGCCCAGCTACGAATACGTCACGGGAAAGTCGAGATTCCGGTCTCCAAAGATCCCTCCGCCAGACCACTGCGACCTTATCCGGCGGCTCTACCAGCAAGCCCAGCTTCCCTGCATCTATTTCACCTTCTCCCGCGCAGCATGCCAAAAATACGCTGTCGAGCTGGAGCGGAAAGTGGATTTCCTCGAGCCGCACGAAAAGAGCACGGTCTCTGTCATCGTGCAGAAAAAGTTTTCCGGCATCGCAAAAGAAGTGAACGCGCTCCACACGACCCAGCTCCTGCGCCGGCTTGTCGGCAAAGGCATCGCTTTCCACCATGCCGGCATCCTCCCTGTCCTGAAAGAGCTGGTGGAAGAACTGTTCAGCCATGGCCTCATCAAGGTCCTGTACGCTACGGAAACCTTCGCTGTTGGGATCAATATGCCGGCGAAAGTGGTCTGCTTTGATTCCCTGCGCAAGTTTGACGGAAGAGAGTTCCGCTATCTTAACTCGAAAGAATATTTTCAGATCGCCGGCCGTGCAGGAAGGCGCGGCATCGACACGGAAGGCAAGGCCATTGCCGCCATCCACCGCCCGACAGCAGAGATAAAAAAGATCAAGGGATTCACCGACCAGGACGTCGACCCAATCATTTCCCAGTTCAAGCTGTCCTACAATACCGTCCTCAATCTCATCAAGCTCCATACTGACGAGGAGATCGACATCGTCCTGGCATCCAGCTTCTACTGCTTCCAGACGTTTGGCAAGTCATTCAAAAAAAAAGAGAACATTTTTCAGATCAAGCGCCAGTTCAAGAACATCGTTAAGGTCCTCGAAAAGAACGGCTACGTCAGGGACAAGGCGCTCACGCCCAAAGGGGAGTTTGCTTCCCGAATCTTCTGTGATGAAATGCTCATCTCGGAGCTGTTTGCCACCGAATTCTATTACCGCCTCGACGAAGAGCAGATCATCATGCTTCTTGGCGCGATCGTGTACGAGCCCCGTGTCGCCGACAAGTTCTTCAATAAGGCCGTGACGAAGGGGACGCGGCAGCTGATGACCATGCTCAGCCACCATCCTTTCCTGAAGAATTATAAGCAATTCCGCAAGATGGCGGAGCTATCGTCTGTCCTTCACCCCTGCTATACCGGCAAGAGGTTTGTCGAGCTCCTGCCGAACGCCACGCTGCTTGAGGGCGACCTGATCAAGTTCTTCAAGCAAATCCAGGACAGGATCGGGCAGATCAGAAAGGCGACGCAGGACCAGCGGCTGATCGGCATGCTGCGAGAATGCGCGGACTGCATCGACCGCTGCCTTGAAGGGATCGATGCGGTGTGAAAGATCACGCCTCGATCTTTTTCACAATGAACCCTTTGCCATTCAGCGGAAATATTTTCACTTTCTTTCCGGCCTTCATGCCGAGATGATCGGCAAGCTCGTAGGGAACGCCAACAACAAGGCTCTTGCCACTGGTGGTGAGCTTGCGCTCGAAGCCGAATTGCTGTTCGAGGAGCTTATCTGTCCGTGCTTCTACCGCCTTTGCCTGCTTTTCTGTTAGCAAAATCTTTAAACAGCTTGGGCATTGCAGGGCAGGAACATGAGGAATGGGAACACCCTCCTGAAATTCATAATACGGAAGGGTTGTTTGCTTCATCGCCACATTGCATTTTATGCAATACCATGTGTTCTCTTTCATTGTTTTGTTCATTGCCATTTTTTTCTGTTGTGGTTATAACAAGTGATTACTCGGATTTCTGATTCCCTATAAGTATAGGCTACCATAATCGTCTTGTCCTTAAAGTCTATGCGCCGAAGATAGCGCATCTCTCCATGAATAACTTTTTGATATTCAAGTTCTCCATTCTCAAGGCAAGCAATAATTTCTTCCTTACTGATGCCACTGGCTTGCATCTCCTGTTGTGCATGTTCTGATACAATCATGATTCATCACGTATCCAATATTTAAATATTTTTCGTATCTCTTTGGTAAATCTTGAGATATTGAAAGAATTTCGACATATAAAAAGCAAGCGGCCGCATATGTCCAGTGGGGAGTGTGATTGCTGAAAGAGGGTACGGGATAAAGATGGTTAGAGACTCAGATAGGTCTAGATTCGTTTCAGAACAGCGCTTTCACTATCGCCGGCGCAGCCATCAGCAGCAATCCGAGCGCAACCATCCCGCCCCACACGGGCTTGTTCCACGCCCATATCTTCTTGCCGTCAAAGAATCCGAACGGGATCATGTTGAACAGGCCAAGCCAGGTGTTGATGGTGTAGCCGTAGCTGAAGAAGATGCTGGAGTACACGAAGGAGCAGCCCAGGAAGAACGCTGCCAGAAGATAGTTCATGCCAGGCCCTGCCGCAGAGATGTGGCCGTTCCTGCGCAAGCCGACATTGCCCTGGATCATCACGGCGCCAGGGGCGGCAAAGATGAACCCGAGGAATGACAAGGCGATGGCAAGCACGAGCATCTGGTTGAAGGCGCGGAATTCTGCAATGCAGCCATAATACTGCGCAACCACCTTATGGCAGAGCTCATGGAGCAGGAAGCCGATGCCGACCGTGAACGCTGACAGCACAAAATTCAGCAGGAGAGTTTCGATGCCGAAATTGCCGCGGCTCAGGAGGATGGCAAAGGCAAGCGAGATGGCGACCCATGCGCGAAAGATGTCCTGAAGTTCAGTGTCCGACGTGGAAAAGCCCAAGATGCGCTTTTCTCCAGAATGGAGCGGGTTGATGACCTTCATGGTATGGGATAATAGGTTTACTGTTTATATTTCTTTTCTATTTTTTCCTATCGTGTTCTTCAATACCGGCCATCTGTGTAGAGGCTCTGTCCTTAATCGAATGCTTTATAAAAAACAATGAATCTACAATAGTATCATGAAAAAGATGCCAAAACCACGCAAGCCAGACGAAGAAAAATACATCTTTACCGAAGGAATCGACTACTCCCAAACCGGCAAGGCTTCCATTTGGGGAAAGGGAGATAAAGATACTCTGGAACTTATAGAAAGGACAGAGATTCATGGGAAGTGGCTTAATCTAGCGGCTGGTGATTGGGGGTACACGCCGAACTTATTGAAAAGAGCTGATTTTGTTGTTGCTTCCGATATTGATGGTGGCGCTCTTAGCAAATTGCGGCAAAACACACCCAAACGATATGTTAAAAAATTAGAAACAAAAATATTCGACATCACCAAACGATTTCCGTTTGAACATGACGAGTTTGACGGTATTTTTTGTACTGGTACGTTACATCTTTTTCCAAAAGAGATTTTCCAAAAAATTGTCTTAGAAATTAATAGGGTGCTCAAACCGCATGGAAGAATAATAATCGATTTTGCAACAGATATAAAACGAGTTTTGCCTAATGGAAAGCTGCTCACCTTTGGAAAAGAACCGTTGTATACAGTAGAAGAAGCTAAACAGGTTCTCGAAAAGTTGTTTAAAGATTATGAGATCAAAATGTATGAATCAAAAGTTCCGGAATATCTTATAAAAACTAAACCCTGTTATAAGTTCAGTTCTAAATTCATATTATTGGTAGCGGACAAAAAATGACGGCAACTCCTTCACAACATATTCACCATCGTTCGCACCACGCTGCGCTCTCATTCCACTTGTTTCATTCGGCTCACTTACCCCGGCCGTTTTTAACTGAGGAAAATACTCTTTTTAGCCAGCAGGCAGCAAAAACATTTAAAAAAACAAAAAAGTTAAATACTTCTATGATCTAAATCTGTTTATGGGAACAATAACCATCAGCGTGGACGATGAGATAGAACATCGATTTAGAAAGAGCGCTAAAGAAGAATATGGGACGGGAAAAGGAACGCTTGGGAAAGCTGTGGCGGAAGCATTGGATGCATGGGCAAAGGAAAAAGAGCAAAAAGAGATAGCGGAACGGCAAATCGCTTTGATGAACAAGGGGTTCTCTTTGGGAAAATGGAAATTTGACAGGGGGGCGCTTCATGAACGAGGCAACTGAGCCTATTTTTCTTATAGACAGCAATATCTTGATCTATGCCTATGATAGAACCGATGCGCAAAAACATAAAATTGCTAAGGAACTTCTTGAAAAATGCTGGAAACAACAAGCAAAATATGCTGTTTCAACTCAAAATCTTGCAGAATTTTTCATAAACATAACTAAAAAAGTGCCCAACCCCCTTTCTATTGAGGAGGCTGAAGAAATCGTCCATGACATCATCAACCATCGCTATTGGATAATTTTTTCGTATACTGCAAGCACATTGCAGCAGGCAATAACCATTCAAAAAACATATCGAAAACCGTTTTGGGATGCTCTCCTCGCAGCCACAATGAAAGAAAATAACATCTTTCATGTCTATACAGAAAATGCAAAAGATTTTGAAGGATACAAAAATATTGTTGTGATAAACCTATTTGAAAAAGGGAAGAAAGAATAGGGCCGCCTTGAAAACCGCTTTTTCAAAAATTCCTTATGTTATAATATTCCTCATATTATAATAATCTCCATTTCTCTATTTTTCCTCATCATGTTCTGCAATATCCTAGCGACGTGTCCGAGTTTTCCAGCCAATGCGCGGATACTCGGTGTACGGTCGGGTAGTATATGCGAACAGAGCGCAGCAGCACCGCCCATTTCAGGAGGGAATGGCACTGCTGCGCTCCGTTCACCCATAGAATCGGCCATGAAACCAAGTCTTCAGCCATCGTCCGGAAACGGATGACTTCGCTAGGCAGCAGTGCCATTCCCGGCATTCGGGACAGAGCCCACCCCATAGAAATATTTTTATATACCCTGTTCTCACCATAACGGATGGATAAAAAGATCCGCGCTTCTGTCAGAAATGGGGTTTATGCGATGGTGATCCTATTCTCATTCAGTTTCCTTTATGGCGGCATATACACTGAAATGATAAAAGAAGGCGTAAGCTTCAGCGCAGGAAATCTCCTTCTTGCATTCATCGGTGCGCTTTTTATGAGCATACCGCTCGGGTTCATACCGGTATTTGTCATATCTTTGATCGTTTATCATCTCCGGGGCAAATAAGAAGTATAAACATAAGAAGTAATAATTTTGAGACAAATTCTTGGCAGTTGAAGAACATAACGGAAGGTTGCATTTCTTCATTACAGCGAATGATGCAGTAGGTATGAAAGGGCACAAGATGCGCTATTTATCGATTTCAACCAAAAGTCGGTGGCCTGCATGAAATTTTATGCGCCACCAATCTAAATTAGGAGGCTGTCAAGAACCATCAGTGATCGTTCGCTAACGCCCGATCAATACTGGTGGCATGAAAACACTGGTGTGGCATGAATTATCTCCCCAGCCATGTCCTTATCTTCTCCAAATCATAAACGAAGCAACATTTATAAAGTACTTCCCCCTTATAATCTTGATATGGTCTTGAACATTCAATCCATCAAAGAGTTGGCGCTTCCGATTTTAAAGAAAAATAAGGTTAAACGGGCAGGAATATTTGGCTCTTATACGTCTGGAAAGCAAAAGAAAAAAAGTGATATCGACATCATAATCGTGCCCCCCAAAGGAGTAGGGTTTGGATTTGCTGGTATTCAATACGAGCTTCAGGGGGCTCTTAAAAAAAAAGTTGATTTAGTGACATATAACAGCCTTCACCCCTCTCTTAAAAAAAAAATTCTAGCTGAAGAGGTCAGAATACTATGAAAGATACGATCATTTTTATTAATCATATCCTGGATAACATTGGGAAGGTAGAAGAGTTCTCTAAAAACTTGAGCAAGGAAATGCTCTCAAAAAATGAGCTTCGGGAATATGCTATCCTTCGCGCGATAGAGCTTATAGGGGAAGCCGTGAAAAATATTCCTGAAACAATCAAGAACAAAAATCCTTCTGTTTCATGGAAAGATATCATTGGAACGAGAGACCTGCTCATCCACCATTATTTTGGCGTTGACATGAACATTGTTTGGAACATCATCAAAAAAGATCTTCCAATGCTAAAACAGCAAGTCTTGAACATAAAAAAAGAGTTAGAGAAAGAAAAATGAGCAAAAGAGAGGTAAGAAATAGATAGAAGACAGTTTAACTCATTTAAGAGATCACAAAAATCATTCTTTCCTCACCTTCGCCACAAAAAATCCCTCCGTATCATTGTCCTGCGGCCAGATGCGGAGGCACTTCTTCACATCAGGATCATACGCCACGCCGCCAAATTCGGCAACAGGCGGAGAGCGCTTGATATCGAGAGAGATGTTCTCCAGCGACGCATTCTCGTGCTGGGAGAGGAGATGCGACACGACTGCCTCGTTCTCTTCCGGCTCCAGCGTGCAGGTGGAGTACACCAGCGTCCCGCCTTCCTTGAGCCGGTCGAATGCGGTCGTGAGCAGCGACCTTTGGGTTCCAGCAATCCGGCGGACCATGTCCGGATTCCACATCATCAGCGTCTTGACCGACTTCCGGATGGTTCCGGTGCCGGAGCACGGCGCATCCACCAGGATCCTGTCAAACTCCAGCGTGGTGTGCTTGAACGAATGCCCCTGCATGAGCGTGATGACGGCATTGGTCAGCCCGCAGCGCTGGATATTGATGCCGAGCGAGGCAAGCCGCGTCGAATCGATATCGTTCGCGATCAGCACCCCTTCATTCTTCATGTACTGCCCGATCTGGGTCGCCTTGGATCCTGGCGCAGAGCACAGGTCAAGGACGATGTCGCCTGGCTGCGGATCAAGCACGAGGGGAGGGATCATGGACGCAGCGTCCTGCACATAGATGTACCCCAAGACGTGCTCTGGAAGATTGCCGAAGTCGCGCCTTGCGCCGGAGATCCAGAATCCTTCCTTGCACCACGGCACCGGCGTGAGCGTCCAGGCATCTTCCAGGCGCTTCTTCAGCGTCGGGACTGGCATCTTGATCGTGTTGACGCGGATAGACTTCCGAAGAAACGATAAGGAATATTTCTTGAATTCCCCGATGTCTGTCAATGACGAATACCGTTCGATGAACTTGTCTTTGAAAACAAGCTGGTCGGCATTGGGCATGCGTTCGGGTGTCATGCCCTATTGGCGTTAGTTATGGTATTTAAGGGTTGTGCCCAAACGGCATTTTTGTTATTTTGATATTCATTCAATGGACCCCCCTGCTCTCCATTGCCGTCACTATCTTTACTGGCATCGGCTGGAGCTTGCCATACAGCTCACTCGGGGGCGGCTGTTCAGAAAGCGTGATGATCCTCCGCTCAGGATGCGGCTTGGCTGTTGTCCAAAACATATGCCTCAGGCCGCTTATCAGCATCCCTTCTATCAGGAGTTCAACCTCTGACACGCCGCTTTCTTCTCCGCTCATGCATGCTTCTGGATTGCTCTCTCGGTAAATAGCGCTTCCTTCTGGCGTTAGCTGAAGATTCAAGACGGCGCTATCGATGATGAGGCTGTCGTGGTCTGTCAGCAGGCCGGTCACAAATTGCCGGGAGCGTGGACTGGTTGGGACAGCTGTTGTGAAAACCTCGCCACCTTTTCGGTATTGGACCTGATGCGCCCCTTCCCGAAAGCCGATCATAGGCTGCCCGGGATTAATATACCAGTCATATTCTGGGGTTACCAAGATGTTACTTATAGGAAAAGGGAGAATTCTTCTATTGTCACGGGGAATGTATCGCTGGATCTCTATCTGGCTCATGTGATGGGAAGACAAGGGGTGTTTAAATA
>JACPCA010000013.1 GCA_016180035.1 Candidatus Woesearchaeota archaeon | reverse complement strand
GGGCGCTTATAATAAAGTTTATATAAACTATTCAATCCATATAAAAACATGGCAAAAGACTCCACAAATGACAAATTAAAGAAAGTAAAAAAAATATATTCCTTTTGGGGGAAATTCCCATCTTTTTATAGCGCCCAGGATATAATCACGTTTTTAGGAAGAGCAAAAACAATAAGAAGCCGAGCGGTTAAAAAGATTGGGTTAAAAAGGGGCAACAAAGCCCTTGAAGTTGCTTGCGGCTCTGGCAGAAATTTCCCTTACATAATAAAAACAGTTGGTAAAGAAGGTTTTATTCTCGGTTTTGATTACAGCCAAGAGATGCTTGACGCTGCGAAACAATTATCCAAACAAAATGGATGGGGTAATATAAAATTAATTCAGGGCGACGCAGCACAACTTAAAATAACCAAAAACAATTTTGATGGTGTCGTAAGTGTTCTCGGAATTAGCGCGATTCCTGATTGGGAAAAAGCGCTTGAAAGATGTCACGACGTACTTCGCTTTGGGGGGAAATTGGTTGTCTGCGACGCTCGCCTTTTTACAGGATTTCTAAAATTTCTTAATCCTTTAATTAAGGTAATTTATTCAAAATTTGCTGCTTGGGATCCTTCTAAAAACATTCCGGAAAAAATGAAAGAATCTTTTGGAAATGTTGAAGTAGACAATCTTAATTTTGGCACATTTTTTATTGCTGTATCAGTTAAAAAAGAGTGACCTAAACCGGCTCTGTAGAAAATCTCTCTTCGTCTTTAGTCGTAAAATTAGTGTTTTTCGGCTAAAAAACACAGATTTTTGGCGCCGCCGTGATTTTCTTAGACAAGTCTCTCAAAACTCGCCCACGTGATTTGGACGATGTGAGTTTTTACACCTTCAAGCTCGTCACGTTACTGATGCCATCCTCGTTCATGGAAACGCCGTACAGCTGGTCTGCCTCGGAAATGATGCCGTCATTGTGGGAGATCACGATGTACTGCGCATTTTCTGTGTATTTCCGGACGAGCTTGGACAGCCGCTCCGAATTTCTCTTGTCCAGCGCAGCGTCAACCTCATCCATGATGTAGAATGATGCCGGCTCGTGGTCCTGGATGGCAAAGATGAAGGCCAGCGCCGTCAGCGTCTTCTCGCCGCCAGAAAGGCTGCGGATGTCCATGAACTTGTTGCTGGTCAGCTTGACCTTGATGAGCGCGCCGCCCTCGAACGGCTTGTCCGGATTCTCCAGAACGAGAGAAGCCTCGCCTTTGGTCGTGAGCGCGCCGAAGATGGCCTTGAAGTTTTCGTTGACGATGTGGAACGCCTTGAGGAACAGGTCTTTCTTCTTCACCTCGATCTCATTCATGAGGAGGAGGACGTCTTCCTTTTCCAGCCCGAGCGTCTCTTTCTTCTTGAGCAGCCCGTGATATTCAGATTCGGCAGAATCATAGATCTCTAAGGCTCTCATGTTGACGCTGCCCATCCTGGTCAGCACGCCTTCGCAGGTGCCGATGTCCTTGCGCAGGTCTGCCTCGGATTTTGTCTTGAAGAGCTCGACGCCTTCGTACTGCTTGTACTCTTCCTGGAGCGTGGACAGCTCTGCGTTCACTTTTGCTGCCTCGAGCGACAGGGCGTTCATCTGCAGCTCGATCTTGCGGTGCTGGTCGAGAAGCTCTTCAACCTTCCCTTCCTGGGCCTTGATGGCATCTTCGACTTTTGACCGCCGGGTGAACAAGCCTTTGAATTGCTCGTGGAACTTCTTTTGCTGCTCTTCTTTCTTCTCCAGCTCTTTTTTCATGCGGCCGATCTCTTGCGAGAGGCGGCTGTGCTCTGCCGTGAAATCGTCCTGCTCTTTCTCGTGCTGCCTGATAATCTTGCCTATCTTCTCCATCTCCGGCAGGTGGATGTTTTGGATCTGCGCCTCGATGTTCTTCGCTTCTGTCTCTTTTTCAACGATCCTTGTCCGAAGCTGCTGGCGCTTTTCCTCAAACGCGTTCAGCTCGGCAAGCAGGGTGGGATTGCGCAGGTCCGTGATCTGCTGGCGGAGCCTCTGGCGCTGGATCTTGTTGTTGGCCAGCTCGCGGTTCACGTCAGAGACCTTTTGAAGGATCTTGCCGATGCTCTTGTCCACTGCTGACAGCTGTGCCCTAAATTCCTGCTGCTCCTTTTTGGAAGCGTCCATGTCGCCCTGCTCGAGATTCAGCGATTTTTCAAGCTTGATGATATCTCCTTCTAGGTTGGCCTTGAACTGGCGCAGCCTGGTGATCGCCTCTTCGCTTTCTTTCCGCTCTTTCTCCAGCCTGCTGATGAGCAGCTGGGCATCGGACAATGATTTTTCCAGCTTCTCCACTTCTTTTGTGACGTCCTTGTCCTGGAAGCCCATGCCCGGCCGCTTCTTCCGGTAGCCGCCCTGCATGGCGCCGGACATCTCTGCCACGTCGCCGTCGAGGGTTGCCATCTTTGCCTTCCCGATGCCGATGCGCCTGGCGACGTCAATGTTGTCCACGACAAGCGTGTTGCCGAAGACATAGCCAAAAATGTTCTTGTACGCCTTGTCATACGAGATGAGGTCGGTGGCAAGCCCGTGGACGCCGTTTGCTCCTTGCAGGCCCGTCACTTCTTTTGACACCGGTGGGGCAACGACCTTGTTAAGCGGAAGGAACGTGGCGATGCCGAGCTTGTGCTCTTTCAGGTACCTGATGCACTTGGCAGCGACCAAGTCGTCTTTGACCACGACGCTCTTGATCTTGGCGCCGGCAGCGATCTCCAGCGCAAGAGAATACTGGGACGACACCTCGCCGAGCTCGGACACGGTGCCCAGGATGCCGGGGATGCTGGACTTCTGGCCGAGGATCTCCTTAAGGGCAAGATCAGCGCCGAGGGTTTCCTGGATGGAGATGTTCTTGGCGCGGACCTTTGACAGCTGCTCTTCGCTGTACGTGACATCCTGCCGGGCGTTTGCCAATTGGGCGGCGAGGGAGGAATCATTATTGATTAGCTGGCTGAGCTCGACCGTCACCTTCTTGAATTCCGTTTTCTTATCCTTGAGCTCCTGGATCTGGGCCTTGTTTTCCTTCTCGACTTCAAGGACTTTCATGATGCGCTCGTCAATGGCCTTGATCTGGAACTCTACCTTGTCTTTTTCACGAAGCGCATCCTGCTGTTCCACCCGCAGGTTCTGGATGACCTTCTGCCATTCTTCCGCCTGCTTGTCGAGAAGGTCGGTCTCTTTTTCCAGGTCTGCCACGTTGTCAAGCTTGTGCTTTGTCCGGAACTCTTCAACCCGCTTCTGGATCATGTCCTGCTCTTTCTGGCTGGACGAGATCGCCTGAAGGAACGCTTTCTTGCCATCCTCTGCCTGTCGGATCTTCTCGTCGAGCTCTTTCTTGCTCTTGACGAGCTGCTGCTTGCGCTCTTCCACCTTTTTCAGCTCTGCCGTGATGGACTCCTGCCTGTTGGAGGAGGAGGCGATGTCTACCTTGAGCTGCTCGACTTCCTTATGGATGGCGACCTGCTCCTTCTCTCCTTTCGACTCGATCTCCTTATTGATGGCGTCAATCTCGTCGCGGCCGTCCTTGATCTTTTTCTTTGTTCCGCCGATGTCCGACTGCTTGTCGTCGAGCTGGGACTTGCTTTTCTGGATCTTCTGGCCAAGGTCCTGATGCTCTCCAGTCTTCCGCTCGACCTGGCGGAAGAGCAGCGAGGCCTTGTTCTTCTTGATGGCATCGTGAAGCTCTTTGTGCTTGGTGGCCTGGTCGCGCTCCTTCTTGAGCTCATTGAGGCGGTCATGGCGCTCCTTGAGTATGATGTCGCACTCTTTCAGGCGCTCTTCGACCTTTTCGAGGTCGTGCATTGCCTTCTGCTTCTTGTCCTCGTAGATGGAGATGCCGGAGATCTCCTCGAGAAGCACGCGGCGCTCTTCCGGCGCCATCTCCGTAAAGTGGACGATGTCTCCCTGCAGGATGATGTTGTACCCGTCGGGATCGATCCTGGCAAAGGACAGCATCTCGAGCACCTGCTGGCGCGTCCTGACCTCATCATTGATCCGGTAGACGCTGCTGCCATTCTGGCGGACGATTCTTGACAGCTTGACTTCCTTGTCCTCGGTCGGAAACACGTTCTGGCTGTTGTCAAAATAGATCGCGACCTCGCCGTACTTCGCAGGATTCTTGGACTTGCCGCCGTTGTAGATCAGGTTGGCGGACTTCTCGCTGCGCAGGGCTTTGGCAGATGACTTTCCGAGGACAAAGCAGACCGCGTCGATAAGGTTGGACTTGCCGCTGCCGTTCGGCCCGAGAACGCAGTTGAACCTGTCGCCGAACAGGAACTCTGTCTTTTTCGCGAACGACTTGAAGCCGTGCATGACAATCTTGTTGATTTTTGTCATCGAAGATACCTGTTAGTAGTGTTCCTGGTTCAGAAGCGTTTCCCCAACCATGAAGCCTCTTTTTTGAAGGTCAATTTTCAATGTCAAGATAACGGGATTACGTCACCTTTCCATATTTAAAGGTTGTGGAAGAAGAAATGGCAACCCAAAGAAAATGTTTTATTTCACTACTTAATGATGGATAACCTAAAACTCTCCCAGCTTTTTCTGGTGCTTGTTGGAAAGTGTCTTCTTGTATGGCGCCCATTGCGTGCGGAACAAGGGAGAGTGCTTCTCAAAATTCCGCTTCAGGAATTCGAGAGTGGCAGGGTCGGTCAGATAGCCCGAGCCTGTCTCTTCGCCGATCTCGCCACGAATCTTTTGGATTTCCGCATCACGAGTCACTTTTGCCAGGATGGATGCAGCTGCAACGACGATGTGGTTCACGTCTGCCTTGTGCTCGGCCACGAGCTCCACGTTCTTCTCCAGCAATGGGCGGAGGTGGCGTGCATAGCCGAGCACGTTCGGGCTCGGGCAGTCGACGATCGCTTTGCTGCAGTCGATCTTTTTAGCAATCGTGTTGATCAGCCCGGCGGACGTCGCTGCCTCAAGCCAGTTAAGGTTTGACACGCCTGATCGAAGCGCGTCGTCAATCTGGCGCGGAGAAAGGATGGAAATTTCATAAGCTTTTGCGATCTGAAGGATCTCTTTGTACAATGCTTCGCGCTTTTCCGGCGTGAGCTGTTTTGAGTCCTTCACTCCAAGCTTCTTGAGCGCAGGCTCATCACTGTCGTCAATGGCTACCACTGCCATAACCATCGGGCCAAGGACAGGGCCGCGCCCTGCTTCGTCGATGCCGCAGAGGATCATTCTTGCTTCTCCACAATACTGCCTAAGGTATATGCTCTTTCACCCGCCTGATGGCAGTAAGAATATCTTTTAAATAGACATCATATCTCCGCTTCAAGATAGCCCCCTCCAAAAATGGACGGCTTCAGCTCTTCCCGAAGAAGGCTTATTTCCCCCATATCAATCTTCTTCTTGAACAAGTCTTCAAGAAACTGATGAAGATGAGCGTAATCATCAAATGACCCCCTGTTTTTCTTGAATTCAATGACAAGATCAATGTCGCTATCCTTCTTCTGTGTGCTATGCGCATAGGACCCAACTAAGAGCATTCGCTTTACGCCAAAGCTTTTTATGGCTTCCTTGTTTTTCTTTAGTTTGAGGAGAATACCTTTTTTGTTCATAGCACTCGTTAATGCTCCCTTTCTATTTAAAGCTTTTGCGGCCAATTTCTCTGTCAGCTTCCCGGTAGGTTTGTCTTACAAACTTATCAAGAAGCGATCGGACATGTTCTTCTGTTTTAGCAAGGCTCAGCTTTCCTCGAAACACAGAGCTATTCGGATAGCTTCTGGTAAACAATTGTGCAAACTGCTTCATCGTTGACACGCGGGCAATGCCATATTTTTGGAGAAGGGCATAATACTCGCTAAGCAAAGCTGCTTGATCAGGAAGGGAAAGCTGCGGCAGGACTTCCCCTGTCTTAAGATAGTGAGAGATCTGCTTGAACAGGTAGGGGTTTCCCATCGCTGCCCTCCCGACCATGATCATGTCGCACCCGGTCTTGTTCATCAGCTGCTCGGCATCCTGCGGCGTGCGCACGTCACCATTGCCGATGACAGGGATCGAAACCGCTTCTTTGACCTGCCGGATGATGCTCCAGTCAGCAGTGCCGCTGTAACCCTGCTCCCGGGTCCTGCCATGCACGGCGATGGCAGCACAGCCTGCCTCCTCGGCAATCCTGGCAACCTGCACAGCCACAATGCTCTTCTGGCTGATGCCTGTCCGTATCTTGCAGGAGATGGGGATGTCGAGGGTGGAAAGCGCCTCCAGGATCTCCTTGATCCGCGGCAGGTCTGCCAGCAGAGCGCTTCCTCCGCCGCATTTCATGATCTTGTGCGCAGGACAGCCCATGTTGACATCGATAATGTCACACGCCGGCATGACTATTTTCGCGCTCTCCAGCATGATTTCCGGGTTGTTGTCAAACAGCTGGATGCCGACCGGCCGCTCTTCCTCTGCCACGTCGATAATGCCGGAGAGGTCATCCTTGTTTGCCGCAACGGCCCTTGCGCTGATAAATTCCGAAAAGCAGATGCCTGCCCCCATCCTCTTGCACAGCAGGCGGAAGGCAATGTTCGTCACGCCAGCCATGGGAGAGAGGACGATGGGGCTGCTGATCTTGGGAAAAGATTTCATGCTGTTGGATGAAGGGCCGTCCTTTTTATTCTTTACGAAGGATTTTTGAAAAAGCCGAAAGAAAAAGATTAAAAGGGAAAGATAATCGAAAACTATATAAGCAGGTTATACTTTATGTTTAAACATGGAAGTCGAACTAAAAGAATGGGGCAATTCTCTTGGCATCATCTTGCCTGCAGAGACATTGCGCGAATTTGGGGTTGGGAAAGGCGATAAAATAGACATTTCTATCGTAGCAAAGAAACGGATAGATGGGTTTGGTGTCTGTCACGGAGCAAAGCCATTCAAAGAAGATTCAGAGAGCCATAAGGAGTTCTGGTAAATGGTATATATTATCGATAGCTATGCTTGGATTGAGTACTTTATAGGATCTTCTAAAGGCAGTGTCCTCAAAAAATTATTTTTAGCTCAGGAAAATACTTTTCTTACCCTCTCTTGCTGTCTTGGAGAGATCAAAGGCTGGACGCTTCGTGAACAGCGAAATTTTACAGGCCTTTTCACCATCATTCGCGCTAACTCAACCATCATCCCATTGAGTGACGATGATTGGATGATCGCTGCAGATATTCGTTTTGAGCAAAGAAAGAAACAGAAGGATTTTGGATTTATTGACGCAGTTATTCTTGCTAAACAGCAAGAGCTTTCCTGCAAAGTTATCAGTGGCGATGTCCATTTTAGAGGGCTTAAAGATGTTATTTTCTTGGAATAATCAAAAACTAAACAACCACAAAACATATATAGGCATCATTCTTATAAACATGGTATGGAGTCCATCCAATACAGCGGTCTTGAAGAGGTTGACGATGCAGGCCGCCAGATCCTCGACAAGCTTTCTGCCGAATACCATGATAAAATCCAGCGCCAGCTGGGCACTCCGGCTTCGCTGCAGGTTCATATCAAAGTGTACAGCAAGGAAGGAAAGAAAAAGTATTCCATCCATGTCAAGGCAGTAGCTGCCACCCGCCTCTTCCAGTCCACGAAAGCCCATGACTGGGACTTAGCCAGAACGCTCCACAAGGCATTCCAGGACATCGAGCACCAGATCAAGCACAAGCTGCACACGGACGAGCAGCGTCCGAAAGTGTCGCGTCGGGAGCTGGTGGAGAAGGGATTGAAATAAGTCCAGATAAGAGTTCTACAACTTGTATGGAAGAGTTCCGCATTTCATCACCGGCGTGCTGGGCCTGAACAATAATCCTTGCTGAACAAATCCTGATGCCGCAGGCAATTCTTCAAGTGCGCTTTGCCGCTGCCGTCACGAACAAGTTTATCAAAAAATAATACCCGGCTTCGCTTCACTCAGCGGGTGACGAGTTGCGGCGCCGCCACGCATCGATCTGCTGGCCATGTCCATTTTTTTGCTCCTCAACAGCGTGGAGCAAAAAAATGGAATTGATAAGGCACGGTAATCGTGGCGGCGCGTGTGCCCCGTTACCGGCTTTGCCGGTTTTGTTAGTTTTAGCGCATAAATCGGCTGATGAAATCAAAACAAACGCCGCAGCTCGGATGTTAACCATTTTCTTTTTTTCCCTCATCGCACAACTATACTGATTAATCGGGAGAAAAAGAAAATGCGTTTTAAGAATAAGCTTCCGTCTGAGGAACTATCCTGACGTGTTGGCAGCCTCCGCTTCGCTCCGGCGAAAAAAGAAGCGTTTTCACCACAAAAACGCCGCAGCTCGGATTTGAACCGAGATATCCTTTCGGAAACCGGTTTTCGAGACCGGCGCAATACCGGGTTATGCGACTGCGGCAATAAGCAATCATTTTTTACAGCTGATAAGCCATTTTCATTTTTTTTAGCTATTTCATGACCGCAATGAGTTGGATGTCCGAGCAACGCGAGGATATCCAACACGTTTCAGGGGTTGATAAGGGCAGTTTGCCCTTATGCGCATCCGAGTTATGCGACTGCGGCATAAAAGAGTTGGGAGTTTAGAGTAAGAAGTTCGGAGGTATGGCTTCAATTGAACAGTAGCCATCACTCCAAACTAATAACTCCTAACTCTCACAACGGGCCAAGAGGGATTTGAACCCTCGGCCTTTCGGTTTCTCAGGGCGTATCGCCCAATAAGAGCCGAATGCTCTACCAGACTAAGCTATTGGCCCATTTTGTTTTCC
>JACPCA010000012.1 GCA_016180035.1 Candidatus Woesearchaeota archaeon | reverse complement strand
AGGCCGACCTGGTGCTCCATCCACGCAAGCGGGTTGCAGTTGATGAGCACCTCCACCGAGCGCGGCGTGCCGTCGATCATGTTGCCGAACGCCGGTCCGCGGATGCCCGTCACCTCCCCGATCTGCGCCGCGTAGTAGCCGTCGCCGATCAGGTTCGCCAGGAAGCCGAGGAGCTCGGTGCCCTGCGGCGTCGAAGCGATCTCCATCCCGTGCACCTTCATCTGCTCGTCCTGGACGTCGCCCGTCTTCAGCGCCAGGTTGGGCAGGTCCTTGGTCGCGGACACGAAGGTTGCCTCTTTGTCCTCCGTCTTGACGTTCACCTGCTGGATCGACACGCGGCCACCGTACGTCTCGGCAAGTGCCTGCTTCACCGCAGCTGTCGTCTTGTCGTTGAACGCCACGATGCAGCCGTCCTTGCTCCCGATGAGCGAGGGCGTTCCCGTGGCGGCCTCGGCGATGCGGTACTGCACGTCCTGCGGGATGCCACCATGCATCGTCACGACGAACTGCGTGCCGAGCGTCTTCTGGCCGTTGCCCTTCTGCTGCTTCTGCGCCTGGATGCTCGCCGCCACCTGCAGAGTCTGCTGCTGGTCGAGGCCCTGCTGCTTCGCGATCTGCTTGGTCTTCTTCCAGGTTGCGTTGCTGATGCCGTTGGGCTTCTGGGTCTTCCGGATCTTGGACATATCTATCTCTTTCCTTGATACATCTTACTGCGACTATCCACCATTCCACTCTCGACGTGAGAGCCCCATCACGGATTTAAGGAGGGTGGCACTTCCATTCAACTGCTACTCTTATTCGTACTGCGGACAGACAACAGCTACGCTACGCTTTGCGTTTATGGCAGCTGCTGCCTAGAGAGCCATTGACGTGGTCTTCTTTCGCGTCAAAGGTCTGGGAAAGCGGACCGCCCACGACAGTGTGGATACTCCGTCAATGGCTCTCTGCTGCTGCTTTTTAGGTTGCTACAATGCCGCTCGCCGTCAGGTAAAAAGCAGCAAAAACCCTGATGGTAGCGCGTTGCCTTGTCTCTATTCTATACAGTATCCTCCTTTCAGGTTGCTTCGGTAGGTCACTCGAGATCGGTCATCACGCACGGATCGGTGACTGCCATGTCCTCCTCTCCCTCCTTCAGGAGATGTGCGAGCGGATCACTGGCGGATGCCGAGGCCGTCGCGATGATGGCAGGTTTGCCAAGCATCGTTGCGAGACGGGCACGATCCATGGGGACGATGAGCGGCACTGGTGTCCGTCCATCAACCTCCTTCTTCTTCGGTCGCGTCAGCACGCTGCTTTCTCTCCTTGGTTGCGGTTCGGTCTGTTGTTGAGGGCCACCAGGTCGATGCGGATCATCGGACCCTGCAGGGCGCCTCTCTTCTTGCCGGTGCGGACCCTCGGTTTGACGAATCTGGAAAACCGGTATTCTCCAGTCGTCGCTCTTTCGTACACGGGAACCATCTTGCCTTTTTCCTTTCGTTGTCTATCTTGCCTTCTTCTTTTCTTCCCTACGACTGCTTCTGTCCTTTCTTGAACTTCACCAACACACCCAGAGGGACAGTCAACCGCATGTTGCCATCATCCGGCTGGCGCGTCTTCACTACCTTGCCCTTCGGTTTCTTGGCATCGCCGCGCGCTTCGTACTCCGTGTCGATAATCTCGTCAACAACATCCAGTCGCACTTTCACGTCTTCTCCTGTTGAGAACAACTACGCCTATTGCGGACCAGAACTGCCTTTTCCAGGGATCTCCGCTGTAATCCAAGGAAACTTGCCATCGAAGAAAGATCTAACTACAAGAATGTGCTGTCTATGCCATCTTAAGCTCGAGGCTTATCAGTTAGAGATGACATTTCCACGTATTTCAGGGTTTTCCGAAAGATAGCTAGCGCCACTGGGTGTTAAAACAAGATGTTTTATCCAACCTTTTTCGTGCCGCTCGACTTCTTCAGAAATTAACCCCAAATCTATCAATTGACATTTTAATTCATTTCCTTTCCGGATAGATGACTTAAGCTGTCGATAGATTTGCGTGGTTCCCATTGGGGAGAGTTTTTGGCTTTGGATTGTTGCCAAAAATTGCTGTTGTTGTTGTGTTAGTTCGTATGAAAAGGATACTGGGGCCTTGCTTTCGCTGACAAGGCGGCTGTTCTGCTCTTTCATCTGCTGCATGGCGCCAAGGTCGCCGTTTGTCTCCACCCTGCTCACCTTGAAGGTGGTGTCCAGCTTTTCCAGCTCTTTCTTGATGTTGGTAACGTCGCAGGCCTGCTTGAAGTACTTGACGCGCTTCTGGAAGGTGACGTGCTCTTTCATCAGGTCACGGAGCTGGTCGTCCGTGAGGATGCTCTTCTTGAGTTCAATAAAAGGGGCCTTGATCAGGAAGGGATTGTAGTAGCGGTCTGCCATCTTGACGATGGCATGGCCGACAGGAAGCATGGAGAAGAATTTGCGGTGGTCCCGGATCTGCATGAGGGAGGAGACGCATTCGACATCTGCCGGCAGGATCTGCTGGAAGGCGATGTTGCATGCGCTGTTGCCGGCCACCGTGTCGGACAGCTTGGAGATGTGCTGGTCAAGGCAGATCAGGCTGACGCCGTACTCTCGAATCTCCCGATAGATCATGTCGGTGATGCTTTCGTTGAGGAAGTTTGGCTTTTCCTTGAGGAAGATGTTATGGGCTTCATCAACGACAATGGCGAGCTTGAAGCCATCGGACTCGTAATTGTTCGTCTTCATCAGCTTGTAGACGTAGGTGAGGAAGAAGCTGGCAAAAAACTTTTTCTCGCTGGCGCCGAGATTGTGCAGTTCAAAGACCACCTGCTTGTCAAGCAGGTCATCCACCGTGAACATGGTTTCGCCTTTATGGTTGATAGCCTCCCCAAAATCGCCGTACGTCAGCGACGACGCGATACGGAGCGCGCTTTCCAGCCATTCTGATTCCCTGCCCCGCTTGCCGTGCATGTCCGCGTCCATCTCTTCCAGCCTGTCCTTGATCTGGCGCCAGGTCGGGTAATTTTCCGAGCCTTCGTACACGCCAAAGTCCTTGAAAGCCTGGTCCAGCGTCTCGCGAAGGAGCTTGTGCACGCCGAAGCTGGCAAAGAAAGCGTCGTTGATCAGGTCGCAGAGGATGTTGATCCATTCCTTGGCGCCGACGTTGCGCGGCGGCTGGTTGATGTTGAGCTTGAAGTGATTGCTGACGCGCTCATTGCCGACCGTGAAGCAGTGGAGGCTCTTGTTGACGTTCATGAGCTGCCGGAAGCTTTTCTTCCAGTCGAACGCGACGAACGGCTTTTTCTTGAGGATGAAGTTTCCAAGGATCTGGAAGGCGAACGTGGTCTTGCCGCTGCCGCTCATGCCGGAGATGCAGACGTGCCGGGGCCAGTCCTTTTCGCGGAGGCAGAACGAGTGCAGGTCTTTCTTGGCATAGGTCACCAGGCCGAGAGGGTACTCTCCGGCAACCTGCCCTTCTTTAGGCGGCTCGAGCAGGATATCATCATCCAGCAGCCCCTTGTTGAGATACTTGTGGTAGAGGCTGTGGAGGGCCTGCTCAATCTCCATCTTGCTCTCGATCTTGTCGCAGAGCTTGTACTTGAGGTAGATCTGGCCGATCTTGTCTCCGAAGACTGGCCGGAGCTTCTTGCAGATTTCCTCAGTCGTGAGTGCGTGTTCCATATTTCGCTGCCATGATATTTTGTTACCCTAACATTTCGTTACTCTATCGGTTCGTTTTGGTCCATTTTACTCCGACAGGATCTTGTCGAGCATGTCAAGCCTTCCTTCTTTTTCCTTGAATTCCTTGACGCGTTCCCGGAGCTCATGCTTGAGCTGGGCGATGTCTTTCCAGTTTTCGATCTGCTCCTCAATGCGGAGCTTTTCAAGATCTACTTTCTTGCCCTTGAGTGTCATCATGTCGTGCTGGAGCGCGGTATCGTCACGATGGGCGGCGTTGATTTCCAGCTCGACGTTATTGAGCGTGTTGAGCATCTTGTCGATCTTGGTAGAAATGGCATCGCTGAGCTCGTTGCGCTTCTGGATCAGCTCTTCAATGTCCTCAATGACGCCTTTGATAGAATCGACTTTGATGGTCTTGAGGCTCTGGAAGATATCGTCTGTTGAAGAGGTGGGAGAATGCGCTGAAGGATGGTTGCCAAGCTGGTTTGGGTTCTGACCGTCCCGGAAAGCTCCTGCTATAGAAGGGCGAGGATGATAGAGCTTCTTCGTTTCCCCTAATGCCTGATGAATGCTTTCAAATTCCGTAAATGAATTTTTTTCAGCCATAAGCACTTACCGTATTCAGCATTGGCTGGAATTTATGGCTTCTTTATAAAACTTTTGCTTCCGGAAGACCCTGTTCTCAGCCTTTATGCTGGTGGAAGACCCGAAATGAGTTGGGAGTTATTAGTTTGGAGTTAGGAGTAATAGCTGCGTTACCACCAGCAACAACTCCAAACTCCTTACTCCAAACTCCCAACTCACTGCGCCGCAACTCCAAACTCCTTACTCCAAACTCCTGTCTGCGAGGGTATTTTGTCTCAGACAAACAGTGAGACTAAGACTAAACAAGAGACTAAGACTGATACTTGTCTGAGACTGTATCGGGGTGGTATCAAGATATTCGCAGAGACAAGATGGTTGTTGCAGCATTGCCGCTCCGTCGCTCCCCGGCAATCATTCATTTCACAATCTTTAAATACTATCCAGCCACTGATTCGCCAATGATGCATGACAAGATCTTCACGATCCTCTTTCAGGAAGATGAGATCACATGGAAGTCCCTTCTTCTCGACCTGGTCAAGAGTGAAGAGATGGATCCCTGGGACATTGACATCTCTGAGCTGACGAAGCAGTATATCAAGATGCTGAAGGAGATGAAGGAAGCTAATCTTCGGATTTCTGGCAAGGTCGTCCTTGCCGCTGCCATTCTTCTCCGTATCAAGTCCAACCGGCTGGTGGAAGAGGATATTGCCCAATTCGACGGCCTCCTTGCCGGCACGGACGAGCAGGCCCTGCTTGCCGATGATACCGGACAGCCTGGCCAGCCCTTTGACCGCAGCAGGTACAAGGGCTTGCGGCTGATTCCCAAGACGCCGCAGCCGAGAAAGCGGAAAGTGTCCATCTATGACCTCATCAGCGCGCTTGAAAAGGCCTTGGAGGTTGAAAAACGGCGGAAGCTCCGCATTCCTTCCCTTATCAAGCTGGAGCTGCCGACCAAGAAGATCGACATCAACGAGATTATGGGAAAGGTGTACGCCAGGATCCTTACCATATTCCGCAAGGACGAGGAAAAGAAGATCACGTTCAACCAGCTGGTCGGCAAGGAGAGCGACAAGCACGGAAAGATCTACACCTTCATTCCGCTTCTCCACCTGACCAACCAGCGCAAGATCGACCTTGAGCAGGAAGTTCCCTTCGGCGAGATCGACGTCAAGGTCCTCAAGCAGAACATTGACAAGGAGATCGAGAAGGAATTGGGAGAGGTGTATTAAGAATACCGTTATAAGAATCCGATTATAGGAATACTCTCATCTCGGCTTTTCGTATGTTGCTTCTTCTGGATGTTCTTGGAGGTAGCGCGTCATGCGCCTCAACTGCGTTTCGGCCTGCTGATACGGTACCAGCGTGATGGCTACGCCGAGCACCCTGCTGTCGAGACCTGTTTCAAGAACGTTCCTAAACCGTGAAAGGGGCAGCGAAGCGAGGCATTTTGAAACGTCGCCATACCCCTTCCCATACTGCTTATTCATTTCTGAACGGGCAGCCAAGTGCGTGCTCTTCCTCATTCTTTTGTGGACTGCAGCCCAATCCTTATGAAGCTCCTTTGCTTCAGCAATAGCATGACGCTTATCACGGGCTGACAGGTCCGCACGGGCAAAGAGTTCAGCAGTGATTTCAGAAAAATAAGGCAACAAGCGCGGGTTTAATATGTTCGAAAAAACATGGCCTGTTTCATGGCCGACATATTCTCTTACTTGCCCATTCTTGGCATCAAGCTCATGATGGCTGATCTTTGCGGCAAGAACATCAAGAGAGCAGTATTGGGGGGATCTTTTTCTAATCTGGCCAATATTATAATCAAGAAGATCGTCTAATATTTCCGATGACATGGTGAGGCCTGCTGAATCAGAATGCATATCTTCTGGAATCACATAGAACACCATGACAAATGATTGCGGCCTTGCAGAAAACGGCCCTGATGGAAAGTCATTGTACATTGCCTGATACAATCCACGCTTGTCTCGAATCACACCAGACGGTCGTACCTCATACCGTTCTGCCAAATGGCTGATAATCCGCTGTGCTTTTCCAAGCCGTGCAACGATGCCTTCAAGCTTGCGCTGTTGAGGCCTGTTCAGATCGCACCTTTCAAGAGCCTGGCGATGATCGGCAGCAAGATCCACCGAGCCATCCAACGCTTTGTCAGCAATAAACGTGATCGCCTTTGACATTTCCAGCAATCGTTGAATCCCAAAATCAGGCTGTTCTAACTTTCCCATGGACAGCGGAAGATGGGAACTATTTATATGCCTTGTTATCTGCCTTGCACCGCAAACTTGCCCACAAGCTTAAAGCGATGCGAGTTTTTCCCCAAAACTATATAAAGGAACAGCCGAGTCGAAGACGTATGCACATCGTCATCACCAGTGTCCACGGCAATCCCAATGTCGGCCTGTTCGGGTTCGCCAATGATTCCTTCTGCCTGCTTGGCAGGGAGGTTCCAAACCACACGGCGAAGGAGATAGAACAGGCCCTTCGGGTTCCTGTCCACCGGGTAACGATCTGCGGCACGTCGCTGGTGGGGGCATTCTGCGCCGGAAACAATCAGGTTGTGCTTGTTCCAGGGGTCATCCATGATGAAGAAAAGGCAGAGCTGGACCGTCTTGGGATACCATACCAGGTCATCTCCACCAAGCTGACGGCGCTGGGCAATAATATCCTGTGCAACGATGTGGGATGCCTGGTAAATCCGGAATTCAGCGCTGACGTGAAAAAGCGCATCCGGCAGGCATTGAACGTCAAGCTCAAGCCGGGACTGATCGCAGGCCTTCCCACTGTTGGGTCATGCGGCGTTGCCAATGCAGCATCCTGCTTCCTCCACCGCGACGCCACGGATGAAGAGATAGCCTATATCGAAGATCTCCTCGAGGCAAAAGCGGAGACCGGGACAGTCAATCTGGCAAGCCCGTATATCCGGTCCGGCATCATCTGCAATTCAAGGGGATTTGTTGTTGGCGACCGCAGCGGCGGGCCAGAAATCACCTTTATCGACCAGGCTCTTGGATTTATGGATCGGAAATAAGCGGTATGGAAAACTGGAAGCAGCAGGGAGAACAGGCCAACGCATGACAAAGCACACCATCCAGAAGGAAAAAGAAGCGCACGAAGAGCAGTTTCGCCAGAAGTACTTCCAGCTCCAGATGCTCCTGCAGCAGATGAAGCAGGCAAAAGAGCAGCAGGGGGCATTTGACCAGCAGATCAGCGAGCTGGAGCAGGTCAAGAACAGCCTTGACGAGCTGAACGCTGCTTCTCCAGGGACAGAACTCCTTGTGCCGGTCAGCGGCGGCATCTTTGCGAAGGCATCCCTTCTTGATAATAAAGAGGTCATCGTCAATGTCGGCGCTGGTGTCGCTGTTCCCAAGCCGATCGAAGCATCAGCAAAGCTGGTCAGCAATCAGATGGATGAGGTTCGCCAGTACCGGGACAAGCTTCACGATCAGATCGAAGCAGTCCAGAAAAAGACCAAAGAGCTTGAAGCAGAGTTTCGCAGCATTATGAAAGATAAAGAGGCGACTGAAGAAGGCGGCCGAGGCTGATTCCCATGTTTGGATTTCTCAAAGACAAGCTGAAAAAGGCAATCTCTGCATTTTCTAAAGATGTCAGCAAGGAAGCTGATGATAGTAAAGAGGCAGAATCAGCGCCAGAAAAAAAAGAAAAGAAAGAGAAAAAAGAAAAGGAAGATAGAATAGAACGAAAGCAAAAAGGTAAAGGACAAAAAGGGAAAGAACGTGCGCTTCCGACTCTGGCGAAAAAAAAGGAACAAAAGAACGTTGGAAAAAAGGAACAGGAAGAAATAAGCGATCATGGCGGGCCATCACTGGCAGCAGAAGGAAGCCGTGAACCAGCCGCCGTTCCGGTTGCCAAGCCTGTTCCCGGACAAGTTGCCGAGCCGGTTGCCGCAAAAAAAGGCTTCTTCTCCCGCATCAAAGAGAGCTTCACGGCAAAGGAGCCGGCAAAAGAAGAGGGAACAGGAGAAGAGAAGGAAGAACATAAAGAGAAGAAAGAGAAGGGAAGGCAGCAAGAGCCTGAAGAGAAAAAACAAGAAGTAGCTGAAGGGGAAGATAAAGAACAAGAAGAAACAGAAGAAAAAGAACAAGAAGGAAAGGGCTTCTTCTCCAGGATCACCGACGCCGTCACCAAGAAAACCCTTTCTTCAGAAAAGTTTGACGAGCTCTTCTGGGAGCTGGAAATCTCTCTTCTCGAAAATAATGTCGCTGTCGAGGTCATCGAGAAGATCAAGGGCGATCTCAAGGCTGCGCTCGTGGATACCAAGCTGCCGAGGGGAAAGATCGAAGAGGCAGTGACAGAAACGTTGCGGCAGTCCATGGCAAGCCTTTTTCAGGTTCCTCTGATTGACATCCTGTCCATGGCAGAGAAGAAAAAGCCGTACGTCATCGTCTTTGGAAAGACCACCACGATCGCAAAAATGGCGCACTACCTCAAGAAGCATAAGCGGAGCTGCGTGATCAGCGCGTCCGACACGTTCCGGGCTGCTGCCATCCAGCAGCTGGAAGAGCACGCTGACAAGCTCGGCATCAAGCTCATCAAGCACGATTATGGCGCAGATCCTGCAGCCGTCGCTTTCGATGCCATCAAGTACGCGCAGTCAAAGCAGATTGATGTTGTTCTTGTTGACACGGCAGGAAGGCTTCATTCCAACACCAACCTGATGGACGAGATGAAAAAGGTCATCCGCGTCACGAAGCCAGACCTCAAGATCTTTATCGGAGAGAGCATCACGGGCAATGACTGCGTCGAGCAGGCGCGCCAGTTCCACGACGCCATCAGCATCGACGGGATCATCCTTGCCAAGGCTGATGTCGATGAGAAAGGCGGCGCTGCCGTGTCCGTATCGTACATCACGAAAAAGCCGATCCTTTTCTTGGGAACCGGGCAGGGGTATGACGACCTAACGCCTTTCAAGCCTTCCATGATCCTGGGGCATCTGGGACTGTGAGCGGCTGCTGTATAATGATCATTTAATGGTGATATGCATAGCTATCTGCCGCTATCTATTTCGCCCATTACTTTTATAAGCAACCATCTTTTTCAGCAGCCCATGCTTGAAGCAATTGTTGATAAGGCAAGGAATGCATATCAGAGAGCATACTGCACTGCTGCAGAAGCATGGCATGAGCTCAATGAGCAGCCATGGAACCGCACGCTAACGATAGACAGCACAGTCGGTGCCGAGCGCGCGCAGGCCTGGCGGGATTCTGGCAGGATAACGCAGCAGCGCTCGGATAAGATGTCCATGAACGCTTACAGCATCATTGTCGGCGGGTTTCTGGACATTTTTGGCGCAGGGATGACACCGACCGGGCTTGCACTGAATAGGACAATTGCATTTGTGTGGAACAGCCTGACGGGCGGAGTGTACGGAAAATATAGGGACGTGGTTTTCCAAATAACAAAAACAACAACGGAGAGCTCGAAGCGCCGTCAATTTGCCGCTGACTTCTTTGCTTTTTACACGTTCCAGGTCCCGACGTATGCCGCCGCCATCTCAACAACACTGCTTATCACGAAAGGCCATATTGATCTGGAACGCATTAAGGATGGCATGGTCGCCGCATCGTTGATGTCGCCCTTCATTTCTCCGACGACAAACTGGACATTGGACAAATCAAGAGAATACTGCGGCCTGGAGACATCGGCAGAGAAGGCGTATCAGGCGCTTCAGGGAGAGAAATTGTAAATTTTTGGTAGATTTAACTACAGAGAGTTTTGAATACCACCTTCCTCTGTCAAAACTCTCAATACCTCTTCTCAAACGCTTTCACGTCCCCGTACGGCACAAAGTCCTTGTGGTGCGGAGGATTGACGAACCCGCCGCCCTGCTTGTGGCGGATGCCGCACCAGTAGCGTTCAGTCTCTCCCGCAATGCGGGCAGCGTACTGGATAAGCCCATTGGCGTAGCCGCAGTAGGTGCAGTTTATTTTTTCCAATGGTGTGAGGTAGGCGAGCTTATGCCGGTCAAAACGAAGGTAGTGTGATCGCTTGACCAGAGAGATGCCATACAACGGAAAGCAGATGCGGTGGTACACTGCAAGAAACGCGTCAAGGAGGGCCAGGGGAATGATCATGGCATAGATAAACGGCATGGACAGGAAATACTGAAGCCACCGTTCCGGGTGTTTTTGTTTTTCCATCGGTTTCTATTGCCCCTGTGCAGCACGTTTCGCGCGGTCAAGCTCTTTCTTTGACAGGTAGAAGAAGTACCCGAGAATTGCAAACGTCACAACTGGCGTCACCCAGCTTGGAATGTGGAATCCAAACGCATCTACTGTCATGACAAGGCCGAGCCCGAGGACAGAATACATCGCCCCGTTCTTGAGGTACTTGTACTTTTTCACGTTCTGGATGTTGCCGACCGTCAGCTGCCGGACGACAATCGCGCCAAGGCCGTTTCCGAGAAGGATGAGCGGGATAGACAAGGTAAAGGCAAAGGCGCCAAGGACGCCGTCGATCGAGAACGTGGAGTCGATCACTTCAAGATACAGGATCTTGCTCCAGTCCGACAGGTGCTGCTTGTGGTGCATCATGGCATGCTCTGCCTTCTCTGCATTCTGCTTGAACCCGTGGGTGATGAAGAACGCGGTAGAGCCGACCACGGCTCCAAAGGCCATGAACGGGTTCTTCTTGATCGAGAACCAGACAAGGCTGGCCAGGAGGATGGATACTACCGCATAAAACCAGACAGACTGCTCATGAAAGAATCGTTCTGCATGAAGCCCGTAATTCTTCGGCTCCATGAACAGCCAGTGGAAGAAGAGGAAAAGCATGAACACGCCGCCGCCCATCAGCAGCACTGGTGCAGACTGCTCTATCGCGGCAATGACCAGCGGATCCGAGCTGAAGGTTGCGGTCAGGGAATTCATGAAGCTGATGTTTGGCGTTGTCGCCCAGATGATCACCCAGGGCAGAAGGCCGCGGACGACAAAGACAGCAAACAGGATGCCCCAGACCAGGAACCATCGTCTTGCCTTTTGGGACATAGTCCGCAGCACTTCAGCATTGATGACCGCATTGTCGACGCTGCTGACAGTCTCGTAGAGCACAAGGCCTAACACCGTAAGAATCATGGGAATGATATCAGCCATGATTCCCAAATGAAAGGAGTAGTTTTTAAATATATCTCAATATTTATAAACCAGTCATTCTTCCCCCAGCCTATGGCACCCATCGGAGTAGAAAGCTTGACGGCAGTTGTTGCCATCATCGGCATAGCATCATGCCTCAAGATCGTCAAAGAGTACGAGCGCGGCGTCAAGTTTACGCTTGGAAAATATGCCGGCATCATGGGGCCAGGCTTGCGTATCGTCCTCCCCCTCATCCAAAGCTGGGAGCGGGTCGATATGCGCGTCAAGGCAGTGGATGTTCCAAGCCAGGAATGCATCAGCAAGGACAATGTTTCCATCCGCGTGAATGCCGTGCTGTACTACCGTGTCAATGCTGCCGATAAGTCCATTCTCGAAGTTGAGCATTACAATTATGCCGTCTCCCAGCTTGCCCAGACCACGATGAGAAATATTGTCGGAGAATTTGAGCTGGATGACATCCTCCAGAAGCGCGAGATGATTTCCAAAAAGATCGAGGAGATCGTTGACAAGCAGACCGACAAGTGGGGCATTGACGTCCAGAAGATTGAAATAAAAGATATCGAGCTGCCGCAGGACATGAAGCGCGTCATCTCCAAGGAGGCAGAGGCAGAGCGTGAAAAACGCGCGGTTATCGTCAAGGCAGAAGGCGAAGTCGTGGCGTCAACGAACATGGCAAAGGCGGCAAAGACCCTCAGCGCAGCGCCAGGCGCGCTGCATCTGAGAACGCTGCAATCCATCAATGACCTGTCCAGCGACCAGTCGAATACCGTGGTGTTTGCTGTTCCGCTCGAGATACTGAAGGCGTTTGAGGGGATGAAGAAAGGAAAGAAGCAGTAGGCCCCTGTACGATTTTCCGTAATACTTCAGCTTCCTGAAGCAGGGAGAGCATCATTGAGGCCAATGGCTTTTCCTCCCTCACAATGTCTTTTCTTTCCTCTTTCGTACAACTCTCCGAATGTATCGGAAAGAAAAGCCATTGCTTTTCTGGGCGT
>JACPCA010000011.1 GCA_016180035.1 Candidatus Woesearchaeota archaeon | reverse complement strand
ACATTCCCCGGATGGGGCGTCCCCCTTGTCAGTCCCGACAATGGTATGGAAGAGACTCGACCCTTTGACGGTAGCGCTTCACTCAGCTAAACAAATACAAATATTTCGATTTTTTATTGATAGAAACAAGAACAGTTAATCCTGTAGATACACATCAATCCGTTCCTTCCCTTTTCCCTTGTTTTCCCGTTTCAGCCGAATTTGCCAGATTTCTGGCGCAGACCGGACATGCGTTCCGCCACTTTTGCGGCGCATTCCATGGCGTACGGGTCGTTCCAGAAGAGCTTGATGGTCGGCATGGTGGGGAGAAAATAGGGCTTGTTTTTATAAGTGGTGGTTCATTCGAAATTCAGTAGCCATTTCCATATAGGGAGTACCAGAATGTCGCTTAGTTTTTCTTCTTGGTCGAGCGTGAGAATGATGCCTTTTTTGACATTAAAGCGGTTCATGGCTTCTTGCAGGCCAGCAATTTCTCTTTCTGTGTTTTCTGCATTGATGTTGTAACATACTTGAATAGCCTCTTTAATATTCATTCCTTCTCTCGTCAGAAAATCACATTCTCCTTTGCCGGAAAAATAATAAATTTCTTTTCCCCTTCTTTTCAATTCCAGAAATACCATATTCTCAAGAAATTTCCCTTTATCATCAGAAAAACGGAATCCTGATTTATTTACAAATCCGTTATCAACACAGTACACTTTTCGTGGATTCTGCAATTGTTTTCGGAGAGAATAATCAAATTTATGGATAAAAAAGAACAGAAAAGATCCCTCAAAAGTGTCAATAATGGATTTGACAGTTAAGAGATTGGTGATCCCAACGGTTTTTGAAATGCTTCTTAAACTAATTTTTTTAGAGATGCTGGAAAGTAACAATGTTGAAATTTCTTTTATCGGCTTATCTAAGCGGTATGTGAATCTTTTTATGATATCTCTATAGATGATATTCTCGTATAACTCTGCCAGAATCCTAGTATCATCGTCCATAACTACTTTAGGGACGCCACCAAGTTCACTATATAATGAGAAGGCAGCTCTTATTTTTGCTTGTTTCTTTATGTCAAGATCTACCATGGAAAAATCAATATTCTTCGCTTTGAGAAATTCCTTAAAACTAAAGGGGTAGATGCTGATATTCACACTTCTCCCTGTTAGAACAGTAGAAATTTCTTTGCTTAACAGTTTGGAGTTAGAACCTGTAATGGTTATGGGGTGTTTTTCTTTGATTCTGTCAATCCATTTTTCCCAATGCTGCACTTCTTGGATTTCATCGATAAGAAGGTGGCAGTTTCTCTTGTAATTCTGTTCTTCAAGGAAGTCAAGAATTTTTTGAAAATCATCAGGAACCAATTCGATAAGCCGTTCATCGCTAAAGTTGAGATAAAAATATTCTTTTTCTTTTAAATGAAGCTCTTTGATAAGAATTTTAAGGAGTGTTGATTTTCCGGATCTTCTTATTCCAGTAATAATAATCGGCAATTTTAGTGGAAGATATGAAATAAGCCTCGGGGTTATTTCCCGTGAAACAATGGTTAGGTTATCTTCTTGGAAATCGTTCTGCTGTTCAAAAAGCACATAGTATAGTTTATTTCGTTCCATGTTTTTGGTGTTTGAATTTCTTATCTAAATATGCGACCTGCTGTAAAATATACCTGCGCAGGATAGTCCATTCATATTCCCGACGCGTCTTTCCGCGATAGGCATCATAATACTTATCGTTCAAGTTTTCAGGAGCATCTTCCAGCGTTATTAGTCTTCCTTTCCAAAAAACTAAGATGTATATATTTTGATTATGGAGTTCCATGGGGACTGCCCATCCTTTATAGCGGTTATTGCCGGTAAACGGAGAAAGTTTATCAAGCGCTGCTATGTCATCCTTAGAGAGAGAGCTTAATGAGGGCCCAAGATCATTGTGCTTCAAGTAAAAGGTAGTTGTTCCCATTGGTGAAGAAAAACCCAGTAAGTATTTAAATCTTTCGAAAGTGATACAAAAATTGTAACACTTTATGCAAAAAGTGATACAAAAATTGTAACACTTTATAGCCTGTTGCATAGGTATATTTGCAGTTCAAAGTGCTATGGTACAAGAGGGGTATAAGATTCGGGAGAGGCGGTAAAAACGTACAAACCTCAGAAAGACTTATCGCCTGGCGATGCAGGAAATGTTGGTGGAGCATCCAACTTTAAGATTTCCCCTGCTTGATCAATGATCATGCCGGGGAGAACATAGAGACTAGGTTGTCTGGTGCCTTGAAGTTTGTAGCGTTCTATAACAACTTTCCTTGCTTCATCGATAGTATCGAGGACTTTGCCTAAACCGATGCCGCTGTCATGCGTACGTAATACATAAGATGTTATTACAGATGCAGTATCCCTTTCTCCAACTACACGGTTTCCAATTGTTCTGGTCGCGCATGAAGCAAACCCCCCACTCTGAAGCGGGCAAAGAGCATCAATCACGCTAACAAGGTCATTGGCAGGAACACCATCTTTTAAGGCAGTATCAAAATAAGTATATTTATCACTGCTGTTCATAGTGCGAGGATCAGCAAACCCATACGCTCTCTTCCCATAAAAGTCTCCAACTGCTCTAGTAAGCTTCATCAGCCGCAGCTCTTCATTGTTCTCACTATGCGCTTCAGTAATTGCTTGCCTTGCCTGCGTGACGTCGCTTTCCATGACGTACTCGGCAACCCTATCGCCGTCATCTCCCCAAAGCTGGATTATACCATAAGAAACGATGCCAACAGCTGCTGCTGTCAACGCTGTTCCAATAATCACTGGCTTCTTCAAGGCGCGTGCAACATCCAGGGCAGCAGAAACAGCGCTGCGATACAGCCTCTTTCCAACTGACGGATGCGTCATCTCTTCATACGCAGCAAGAATGTCAGCTTCGGTAATTCCAGACGCTACACCAACCTCTTCTCTAGCTGATTCGCTATCACCGAGAATCAACCCGACAGCATCATCCAATCCGACCTGTTTGCTTTCTATAATGTCGCCAGTTCTTCGTTTCTTTGCTTTCTGATGCGCTCGGCGCGTCAGCTCGGCAAGCTGGTTCTGATCGAGTTTGGAGGTTGACATGGGATAGAGGGTATTTCGCTTAGGTTTTTATGGTTATCTCACTTTAACCTTCAACTTCAGTGTCTCGATAAAGTCCTTGCATCTGGTCCGCAGGGTCACTTCGGTGATCTGGGTCATGTCCGTGACTGCTTTCTGCGTCCGCTTCTCGCCATGCAGGAGGGAGGCCAAGTATAAAGATGTTGCGGCAATAGTCACCGGGCTGACGCCGGACGTGATATCTTTCTTCTGGGCCTTGTCGGCGATCTCGGCTGCCTTGGACTGGACTTTGGCGCTGAGACCGAGCAGAGAGGCGTATCGGGCGATGTGATCCAGCGGGTTGCTGGGCTCCATCTTCATGCCTAGCTCCCGAAGCACGAGCTTATAATATTTTCCAACCACTTTCTTGTTCAGCTTGGAGGCTTCAGAAATGTCCTTGATGGTTGCAGGGAAGCCGAACAGGCGGCAGGCGATGTACACGGAAGCAACAATCACACCATCACATGACCTCGCTTTGGTCAGTCCTTTCTCGACTGCGCTGCGATAAATTCGTGCAGACTCTTTTTCGATGTTGTCCGGGACTTTTATGTACGAGCAGATCATCTTCAGATGAGGAAGAGATCGATTAAGATTGTTTTCGATGCTGGAGCTGGTCCATGCGTTCTTTTTCCTGATCCGCTTGACCATGTAGCGGATGTTGCCGGACAGCTTGCTCACGTCCGCATGGTTGCCGACCTGCGTCATCAGGTTGTTGGTCACCGTGGGATCGAACGGCGCGCCAGTCCTGCTGTTCTTTTCCATGTCTTCATTATCAAGAAAGCGCTCCCTGCCAAAGTCGATCATGGCGTCGTCGATGACGTAGCTGCATTCGCGGCAGATGACTTCGCCGCGTTCCCGGGACACGAAAAACTTTTGTTCTCCGCAGTCTGGGCAGGATTGGGTATCAGTTGTCATGGTGTGGTCCTCGTGGTGTCGTTGGCTAAATAGAGTTATTGTTCTGCAGCTGCCTTCATGTCTTCTTCAACAGAGCCAACATACGCATCACTTGGCATGAAGAACGCATGAAGCTGCCCTGATTCTGGCTGCCTGATGAGATGAACGCTGATATTGTTTGGTTTTGCTGCAACTGCGGGGATGATATAGTTTCCTGCTTCTTGCCCAAGGTATGTTTTAATGACCTGAACAAGCGGTCTTGTATTAACTGCCGTATACGAGCTTCCCGATGATTGCGTTGACGATACTCTTTGTGTTCTTTCAAACACGCCGCCGTATCCGAGGTTGGCATCGGTTGGATTGCATGGCGCAACCAGTTCGTCAAGAGAGCCGGTAAGAGAACGGGATACTTGAAGCGAGATTCCGTCAAAGTCACTTTTTCCTATATAGACTCGTTCGGCAATGCCGAGAGCGCGGAATTCTCCTATTCGAGCCCTGATAGGGTCGCTTGATTCAGAAGCGCCAGAGGTAGATTTTTTCCTTGTTTCCTTTTTCGCCGCCATTCGTGCCGTCCTCACTACGATAATGTGAGATTATTCAACCTTTCAATAGCGGGATGCCGCCCATATATAAACCTTTCGTTTTTTAATCACTGCTAAGTAGTCATTTATAAGGGCGTGAGCGATCCCATAATAAACGCCGTTTATAACCGCCATAAAGCAGTTTTTATGGGGTTTAGAGGAAAGACACGCCATGCAAAAGCTTATCTATAATCCCTCCTTCCCCATGATATGCCCCAACAACCACCTCACCAGCGGCGTTCTCTTGCCCGAAGCCTGTATCAGACAATTCAAGAAGCAGGACAGAGCTACCGCCGCCTGGCTGATCCGATCAAGCCAGCCATTGACAAGATGGTTGACCCTGCTGCAGTCTTTCTTGCAGGCAATGCAACTCTTGCAACAGGCATCTATTACGCAAGACAAGGGCTGGCGCATCTTCTTGGAGACGAGACAACGGACAAGATAGATGATCTTCTCCAAAGCAACACCACGCTGGAAATAAGCGTCAAGCTCGCCGCGTATGGAACACTATTTGGGCTGGCGAACTGGAAACTTCTTCGGCCGGCCATGCGCAGGCTGTGGAAGAGAAGAACAATGCCGTCATGGCGCAATCATGCCAAAACATGGGGCATCATCACCCTTGGCGGAATGCTTGGATATGCTGCTGATGTTGGAACAGATGCAAGGCGATTTTCCAGAGAACTCCAACAAGCAGACAGTGCTGGTGATTATGTTGACGTGCTCACCAGTGAAACCAACCTCCGCGTCCTTGACAGGTATCTCTCCGGCGAAAAGACAGGGCCTGTTGCAGATGCTGTCATCAATTCCCTTGACGATCTTCTTCAGTTTGAATTAAGCCCTGAAGAATCAGAACAGATCATTGGAGAAGAAGAGCGCATCGCTTCTGCACTGTCAGAGCCAAGATTCCCTTACACAGATCGAGTGTCGCAGAATGCCCAGCAACTCACTCAACAGGGCGTTCCTGTCACGCCAGAGCAGCTGGTATATCTTGCCCGCGTGGTGTATTTCGAAGGCGCATTTGACCAAAAGGCAGGCAAGGACGTGAAAAAGATAAAGAAAGGCATGCACGGCATTGCGTCAGTCATCTATAACCGCTGGAAATATGACAACCAGTACGAGCGCCAGCACGGCGAGCGCCCGTTTTCAAACAATGGAAAAACAGGGGTGTTTGATGCCGCCTTCAAGCATACCAAGAAAAAAACATCTGTCCTATGGCAGTTCACCTGCATCCGCGACCATCCTTCGTATTTCTACAAGCATCCTGGAAAGAAAGGATGGGATATATATGAAAACAACAGCCTTCAGGTTGCTGTGGGAGCCATGAACCGCCAGCGCGCAGAGCTTGCCTACGACGCCTTGATAGAAGTCCTGGGCGGCGATGCCGGTGATCCGACAAGAGCTGCCCTGTTTTACCAAAACAAGCGCGCATCGGACAAGTACAACCAGAACTGGGAGCAGCGAGGGCTCCAGAGAACACGGCGCATCAACAGCCACGACTTTTACAAGCCAGACGGAAGCAACCCGTCAAAATGGACGAGAAGGATGAGAACATAAATGAAGATAAAAAAAGACTGTTATTTTTTTAGATCTCTTCCATTTTTTGCTGGCAAAAAACAGAAACTTTTTAAACATTCATCATCTTATTCTTCATTCAGAGTTTGAGGTGAATTATGGAAGGACGAAAAAAACAGCAAAATAAAAATACTGCAGGGCTTTCAGGGATGCTTATCATTCAGACAGGTCAAAAAGGCGGGAAAAATGATCGCACGAAATCAGAAGGAAGAGTTTCATCATCAGACCAGCGTAGCCAGCGAAAGATCGTAAAGAAAGCAAGAAAATAAGAGAGAGAAAAGAGGAATTGATGGAAAAAAAGAGAGTGATCATCGTAGGCGCTGCAGGGCGCGACTACCACAACTTTCTTGTCTGCTACAAGAACGACCCGTCTGTCGAGGTTGTCGCGTTCACTCAAGCCCAGATCCCTGGCATCGAAAAGCGATCTTTTCCAAAGCAGCTTGCCGGAAAATATTATCAAGCGAATATCCCGTTCTATCCAGAAGAAAAGCTTGCGGAGATGATCAGAAAGTATCACGCTGATGAGGTTGTCCTTGCCTATTCTGACCTTCCGTATGACGCAGTGATGCACAAGGCATCGTTGGCCCTGGCATGCGGCGCAAACTTTACTCTTCTCGGCCCGAACGCCACGATGATCAAGGCAAAAATGCCAGTGATCTCCGTCTGCGCGGTCCGTACCGGCTGCGGCAAGTCGCAAACATCACGAGAAGTCTGCAAGATCCTCGAGAAGAAAGGCTATCGCGTCGCTGTCGCACGCCATCCCATGCCCTATGGCGATCTCGTCAAGAAGCGGGTGGAGTACTATTCCAAGCCTTCTGACCTGGTGAAGTACGACACGACGATTGAGGAGCGGGAAGAATACGAGAAGTACATCAATGAGGGGCTGTCTATTTACGCCGGCGTTGATTACAGCGCCATCCTTAAGGAGGCAGAGAAGCGCCATACCTTTCTGTTGTGGGATGGCGGCAACAATGACTTTTCATTCTATAGGCCGAATCTGCAGATAGTAGTTGCTGATGCGCACCGCCCAGGGCACGAGATTGCGTACTATCCAGGCGAGGCAAACTTTCTGATGGCGGACGTCATCATCATCAATAAGGTCAGCGCTGCCTTGGAGCACAACATTGAGCAGATCGAAGAAAACGCCAGAAAATATAATCCAAGAGCAGCAATCATCCGCGCCGTATCGGAAATCCACGTGAACAATGCCACTGCGCTGAAAGGCAAGCGCGCCATTGTCGTCGGTGATGGGCCCACGATCACCCACGGCGGCATGAAGTTCAGCGCAGGAACCGTCGCTGCGCAGCGATACGGCATCAGGATCGTCGATGCGAAGCCATACGCTGTCCGCTCCATCAAAACAACCTACCAGAAGTACCCCCACATCCAGAAAGAGCTTCCTGCCATGGGATATGACAAGGGCCAGATCAGGGACTTGCAGGACACGATCAACAGCGCAGACTGCGATATCATCCTTAATGCCTCCCCGACCAGGCTGAACAGGCTTATCAGGACGAAGAAGCCCATCCACACGGTCAGCTACAAGCTCGGCGCAGCAAGCGTGAAGCAGCTGGCGGCGATCATCAACAAGCGCTTCCCAAACAAGAAATAAAAAAAAGATAATAAGAAAACAGGAATTTAATGCGGGGTATCATCATGGCCATCCGTCATTTTCTCACCCTTCGGGATTATTCAAGAAAAGAGCTTGAAGACATGCTCCGCCTTGCTTCTGTCGTCAAGAAAAACCAGAAAAAATATGGCAAGGCGCTGTCAGGAAAGACGCTGCTTATGATGTTTGCCAAGCCCTCCCTTCGCACGCGACTGTCATTTGAAGAGGGCATGATCGAGCTTGGCGGGCACGCGATCCATTACGACCTCTCCACGTCGCCGTTCGGCAAAAAGGAATCACCGGAAGACACCGGGCGGATTGCATCGCTGTATGTTGATTGCATCATGGCGCGCTTGTTCGAGCATTCTGACATCGAGCGGCTTGCGTCTGGAAGCACTGTCCCTGTCATTAATGGATTGACCAATTTCAGCCACCCCTGCCAGGTCATGGCAGACCTGATGACGATCAAAGAGCATTTTGGCACGCTGAAAGGGATCAAAGTTGCGTATGTCGGGGACTCCAACAATAACGTGACGCACTCGCTCTTGTTCGGCTGCTCCATCATGGGGCTTGACATCAGCATCGGATGCCCGGGAAAGAAGGATTTCATGCCGAATCCTGATGTCGTGGCGTCTGCCAAGAGGCAGGCAGCAAAAAATAAGACTGCCGTTATTGTTACGGACGATGCTTCTGAGGCAGTTCGTGGAGCGCACGTCGTCTATACGGACTCGTGGATGTCCTATCACATTCCTGATTCTGAAAAAGCAGAGCGCCTCCGTGCGCTTCAGCCATACCAAGTCAACACGGCGCTGATGAAAAAGGCCAACAAGAATGCCGTGTTCATGCACTGCCTGCCAGCTGAACGAGGGATGGAAGTCACCGCCGACGTGATTGACGGCAAGCAGAGCATCGTCGTGCATCAGGCAGAGAACCGGCTGCATTTCCAGAAGGGGCTGCTGGTGTGGTTATTGGACAAATACAAAGAGAAAAAATAGTTAACGACATAAGTAACGCATGAAATCTTGCATAAAAATATGTTTTGTCCAGAAGTTTTCTCCGAGAACTTCTTTGACGATTTTGCAGTGTCTGCTTTTTCTTATCACGAAGAAAGTCATCGTGACTGTCGTGAATATCCATATCCAGAA
>JACPCA010000005.1 GCA_016180035.1 Candidatus Woesearchaeota archaeon | reverse complement strand
TTCCAAGAGCTCTTTATTTCTCTTTTCTATTTCCTGCATATTATTTCCTCTCTTTGTTTTTCTTTAATTCCTTAACCATAAAGCTTTCAAACCTCTTTGATAGAATAAACCCTGTTTTGTTCACTGTATCTTCTCTACTATTTATAGATTTCTTATTCAACACTCAGCGATTAAATATATACAAGCTTGAACGTACTTCTTTATAAATTTAACGACGCTCTCTCTTATAAACGTTCTTTTTCAGAAAAAGAACAAAAACACTTCATTTTGCTTATTGGAACAGGCTCTAAGTAGCAGGCATTCTTTTTCTGTCATTCTTTTTACATTATCTCTCTTGGCCTGCAGCCGCCTTCAGCAGCTCTTCATACGTGCCGATCACCTTGTCCCAGGTGAAGTTGTCCAGCACGCGCTGGCGCGCCTTGATGCTGTATTCTTTCTGGAGCGACGGGTTCTTCATCAGCCGGAGCAGTTCCCTGCGGATGGCAGCGCTGTCGCCGCCAGGAACAAGGAGGGCGGTGTCGCCGACCACCTCAGGATTCCCAGCACAGTTTGCAGCAATGATCGCCATGCGGGCGTTCATCGCATCGAGCAGGGCCATGCTGAAATTGTCCATCAGCGATGGAAAGACAAAAATGGACGATTCCTCATACAGCTTGTTTAGCTCTTCTTTCGCTATCCAGCCGTGGATCGTGACGCTCCCTTTTATTTTTCCTTCCTTCTTCAGCATGGCAAGCTGCTGGTCGAGCTCCTTGCGATAGGGCCCGTCGCCGGTCATGTTCACCTCATACCCCCGCAGGTCCATTCCGGCGATGGCGTCGAGAAAATACTGGAAGCCTTTTCGTGGAAGCAGGCGCGAGGACAGAAGGATCTTTTTCTGTTTTGGAACGGCCTTGAAATAGGAGGTATCGACAGCGTTTGGGATGACCATGACGCGGGCATCTTTTTTTGCCTGAAGCACCATGTCCTGCAATGTTTTTGTCAGGCAGACGATCGTCTTTGACGAGCGGACGATCAGGCTCCATAAGGGCTTGAGGAGCTTGTGCTGGAGCTGGAACCGGTCAGGATTGTAGCCAGGCACGTCCGAGCCGTGCGTCGTCACGACATACGGCAGGCCCTGTGTCCAGGACAGCAGCATCGAGACAAGGCCGGTCGGGATGATGAAATGGGTAAAATTGACATGGTAAGGATTCCCCTCTTTTTTTGCGGTCTTGATGAGAGATCGGGCTTTCCAGAACGCGCTCCAGCAGTACGTCATCATTTCCGGCGTGGTGCAGATCTCCACTTTTTTCCGGAGGCAGGCCACGCGATGAATGGTCACGCTGCCTTCCCCTATCTGATGATTTTCCACTGCTGGAAGCTGCTCCCCGCCAGGCGCTGTCTTGTCCGTGTTTTTCTTATCAGCATATTTTGCGTTTTTCTTATTCGCCCATTGCAAGGTCTTATCCTTATACTGCATCGTGACGATATCAACATGGTGGCCGCGCTTGGCAAGCTCTTGAGAAATCAGCTGGACGTAGATGGCAGCGCCGCCTCCGATCGGCGGGTATTCATAGCAGAGCAGCAGAATGTTCATTGTTCATCACCGGCTTGTTCTCGGTCTCTCTTCCCCTGTTCAGTGGGAGGCAGACTTGAAGAGCTCTTTTTCAAGCAGTTCGCAAATGGAATGGAGAATAGTCATGTGGGACTCCTGGATCCTCGGCGTGTCTGTTGAAGGGATCTTGATCATAATATCGCACAGCCCATCCATTTTTCCGCCAGTCTGGCCGGTGAGGCCGATAACCGTGACGCCCCTCTTCTTTGCTGCGTGGATCGCTTCAAGCACGTTTTCAGAATTCCCGCTCGTGCTGATGGCGATGAACACATCCCCCTTGACAGAGTGGGCTGCTAGCTGCCGGGCAAAGACATTGCGGAAGTGCGTATCATTGGAGATGGAGGTGACGACGGACGTGTCGGTCGTGAGCGCGATGCAGGAGATCGGGTCGCGGTCAAACCGGAAATAGTTGACTAATTCTCCGGCAACGTGCTGCGCGTCTGCCGCGCTCCCGCCATTGCCGGCAATCAGCATCTTGTTGCCGCGCTTGTATGCCTCAATGCAGGCCTGCGCTGCCTGCTCGATGTGAGGAAGGATCTCTTGGATCACGCGCTGCTTGGTCCTGATGCTTTCTTCAAGGTGAGATCGGATGGTGTCTTTCATGGGATGGCAGCGAGAGGATTGTTATGGTTTATAAAGGTAGTGGGTATTTTTCAGGTGTGGCATTGGTGGTATCAGCCCTGCCATCTCTCCATATTTTTTAACCTATCATCTGCTCTATTTCTTTGCTAAATTCCTCTGCTCTTTCAAGAGATGTTTTTGCTTTAGCCATTTTTATCTCTTCAGTCGATTCATATTGGAATACTGAACGCTTTTCTTTTTCAAAATTATAGTTCTGTAGAAGATTATCGGAAATGATTAACGCCTCCGTGCTTGCTATCTCATAATTCTCAATGAGATGATCCTTCAGCTTATTTCTTACGAACACTATCAGCGCGTCAGAGGTCACTTTATGCGCAACTTTTGGGCCAATTTTGTATCCTATCTTGTAAAGGAGCGCATTTGCGATATAGAACATGGAATAGTAACTTATCACAACAACCCACAAGGGAGATATCTGTTCATTAAACAGTTTTCTTGCAACCAGCAGGGATTCCCTATGATTTCTTAGATATGTTTCGAATACAATCTTTCTCAACTGCTCTTTCTTGATTAATCCTTCTGACAAATATTGCCTAATATTCCTTTCCGCTTCTTTTAGCTTCTCATTGCTTAACATGATTGGCCATCTCGTAAAATGCTTCAATTCCGTGCAGTATTATATTATTTTTGGCAATTTCATTGCCGACATTAGCTTCCTTGCTCTTCAGCATAGCTAAAAACTGTGCGGAAGTAAATTCTTGCAGATGAACATCTATCGGCGTTATGCTTAGGATTGATTGAACTGCCTTATTTATTTCTTGATTATCAGTTATAAGGCATAAATCAATATCTGACCCTTTTTTGCCTGTTTTGTTTGCATAGGATCCGAAAAGGACTAAGCAGTAAAATGGGCTTTTGGTTTCTCTAATCCGGTTATAAACCAGTTTAATATCTTTATTCTTCATCAATTCTTGTTTTCTTATTTCTTCAACTTCAGCAATCTTGTTATGGTATTTGTAGTTGAACACGCACACATTTGCGTTTCCATACTTTGTAATCCTTATTAACTCTTCTTTCTCTAGCTTGATTATTTCTTCATAAGCGATTTTATAATTTATTTTGATGGTTTCTGCTGCTTTTTTGATAGTGAACGATTTATCTTTATTATCGACAAACAACTTTAAAGCTTTGAGATTGTTGTTCATTTTTGACTCGCTTCCATGCACTATTATTACCTTTTTGTAATAGAACTATTACTTTTTGATAATGATATATAAAGGTTTCTCTTTTTTTCCTTTGTTCATGGATTTATATTCAAAGCTTTGCTCTTATGAGAAGCTTAAATTAGCGTTCAGGAAAGCGAGAAAAGACTTCTCCATACACACTACTGTTTTGCCCGTATCCTGTCCATCTTCACCATCGGTATCATCTCTCTCAGCCCCTGCTCAAGCGTGTACGCCGGCATATATCCCAGGATGCGCTTTGCCTTGCTGATATCGCTGTCCTGGCTGGCGATGTAGTTCTTCATAGGATTCGGGATGTGCTTTGCAGGAATATTCTTCTGGAGCAGCCTGTTGAGCAGCTGCACCATCTCGTTGAGCGAATGAGAAGATCCGCTGCCAAGGTTGAACACTTCTCCAGCAAGCTTCTTCTGATGATCATGATAGTTGATCCCGCAAACAATGCCCTGCACGATGTCTTTGACGTAGGTGAAGTCGCGCGTCTGCGTTCCATCGCCATAGATGACGGGCTGCTGGCCTTTCATCATCGCCCACAAGAATTGAGAGGCAAGGTTGGCATAGCCGCCTTTGCTTTCCTCATTCGGCCCATAGACGGAGAGGAAGCGGAAGCCGACAGTTTCCAGGCCGTACTCCTGGCTGAACAGCCTGGCCATGTGCTCATTGGATAGTTTCGTGGCAGCATACATATTTGGAGGGACAACGCCCATGCCTTCCGTGAGCGGCGGCGTGTTGTTGCCATAGATGGACGACGTCGAGGCGTACAGCACCCGCTTTACGCCGTTCTTGACCGCAGCGCGGAGGATGATCAGAAAGCCGTCAATGTTTGCCTTGACTGCCTCTCGAACATTGTCAATAGAAAACATGGGTGATGCGGATGCTGCTGCGAGATTGACGATCATGTCCGTTCCTTTGGTGAGCTGCATGACAAGCTGCTCGTCGGTTATGCTGCCCTCAACTAAGGTTATCTTCTGGAGAACAGGAGAAAGATTCTCTTTCTTCCCGAGCAAGAAGCTGTCCAGCACAACCACGTCATGGCCAAGCAAGACGAGCTGCATGGCAAGATTGCTTCCAACAAAGCCAGCTCCGCCGGTGATGATGATTCTCATTTTTTGATACCTCTGAGCAAGTTCTAAATTTGGTGTTAGGGAAGGGGACACGCTTCAAGCAAGTTAAGCAACCAACTATTTAAACCCCTCTGTTAAATTCCATCAGTTGCTTGTATCCAATGGGAGTATGTTCTTGGACGTTTTTTTGGGCAGGTCATGGCTTTCTGCAGATATCATGGAGATCATACACGAGTAATCCTTGCTTCCTTAACTGCTCTTTTATTGGTATTTCTTTTCCCACGATGAAGAACCTCTTTTTCTTGCCAGCTAAAGGGACAAACGCTGATTTTTCTTTCAACTCTCCCAATATTTGCAGTACCTCTTTTTTCTGCAGCTTCTTCCACTTCACTTCACCAAAAATTGCTTCCTGCGGAGAGATTCCAACAATGTCGATCTCTTTATCTTTATCCCACCAGCGGCCAAGCAGCATATCTGGAAATTGCCGCTGCGCCCAGGAGAGAGCGATCTCTTCAAATACCCCTCCTACAAATGCAGAGAGCTGCGGCAGAATTTTTTCCTTCCAGAGAAGTTCAGGCTTCTGCTGCTCTACATAGTTCAGATGCTCAAAAACAAAACGGAACCAGAAGCGGAAATAATTATCCTTCAGCAGATAGATTCCCTTACGGGATTTCTCCGGGTGCTTTTCCGTGACGGGAACCTGCCTACCCACCAGATGAAGCTGCTGGAGGACAGCAAGGTACTTCGAGACGACCCCCTTCGCCAGGCCAGTATCATTGATGATTGTTCCCATCTGAGTATTGCCTTTGGCAATAGAGGCAATAATTGAAAAATACCATCTTGGTTCGTTCAGTTCCTGCCGCAAAACAAATAGCGTGTCTTGGGAGAGAAACGTATTTTTTTGCAAGACTTTATGGATGATATTTTTCTCCAGGCTTTCCTGCTGGTCAAATTCCTGCAAATATGCAGGCGTCCCGCCTAGCACCGCATAGCTCATCAATTGCCGTTCTGAAGGCCATTTTGGCAAAAAGAGCCGGGCATCCTGAAAGGAGAGCGGCTCGAGAAGAATTTGCTCTGTCCTTCGCCCATACAATGGAGATTGATAGCCAAGGAGCGATTCCATCATAGTTATGGAAGAGCCGCAAAGGATGATGAACGAAGAGCGTTTGCTGAACTGGGTGTCCCAGTATTCCTGAAGAATAGACGGCAACGCAGGCGTCGTTTCCACCAGATAGGGGAATTCATCCAGCAGAACAGGGATGTCTTTTTGCAGAAGATATTGGAAGAGGCCATCATAATTTTGGAACGGGGTGGCTTGAAGGACAGGATCCTGAAAAAACAGCGCAATATCCTGGCTCATCTTCCGCAGCTGGTCGGTTGCTGATTCCTGCCTCGCCACTATGTAGAGCGCTTTATGCTGTTTGGCAAATTCCAACAATAAGGCTGTCTTTCCTACCCTCCTGCGGCCGTAAAGGAGGATGAGCTTGGGCTTTTTCTCCTTGCACAGCCTTTCCAGAGTTTGCAGTTCCTTTGTCCGATTGATGAATGCTGTCATCTTTAAAGTAGACTACTTTATAGTATACTATTTAAAGGTTACTGTTTTTTGGCAAAGCATGGGCTTGTTAAGCTACCAAGAACTCTTAATACTTAATGATCGTCGTCCCCTGCATATCAAACTCGAAAGGGACGTGCTGGAGCGGGTGCATGGCCTTCTTGAGCTCTTCGTGGCGCTCTTTTGCGCACTGGAACATCAGGAACCCGCCGCCGCCAGCGCCAAGGATCTTTCCCCCGCTCGCGCCATATGCCAGCCCGCGCTCATACATCGTATCGATCATGGAATTGCTCACGCCAGAGGCAAGCTGCTTCTTCTTCACCCATCCTTCATGCAGGAGCCTGCCGATCTTTGCGAAATCTTTATCATGATGGATAGCCTGCCGGGTTTCCACTGCCAGCTGTTTCATCTCGCGAAGGTGCTGGAGCTTGGCTTGGGTGTTCTGGATCTGCTCCTTGTGGATCTCCGTGCTGCTTCGGACGAGGCCGGTGTAGAACAGGATCAGCTCGCTCTGAAGCTTCTCTTTTTCTCCATTGGATAATACTGCGGGGAGAAATCGGACGCTCTCATCTGGATGAAATTCCATGTAATGGATGCCGCCGAGGGCTGCCGCGTACTGGTCCTGCTTTCCGCCTGCTTCTTTCAGGATGTCCCGCTCCAGAGTGCAGGCAAGCCGTGCCAGCTCTTCCCTGCTTTTCAGTTCCCCTTTGAAGGCGTATAGCGCATGGAGGAGGCCGACCGTGAAGCTGCTGGACGAGCCGAGCCCGGTCCCTTCAGAGGGGATGTCTGCGATGGACACGATCTCTATCCCCCTGTCGATGCCGGCCATCTTGAGCGCTTCGCGAACGACGCTGTGCTGGATGTCTTCCACATTATCGACAATTTCCGTCTTGGAATAGCTCACCCTGATCTTGTCGTCAAACTTCTTATTGACGATGATATAGACATGCTTGTTGATGGCAGCGTTCACGACAGCGCCGAACTCGTATTGGTAGAAGGCGCGGAGGTCGGTCCCGCCGCCGGTGAACGTGATCCTGAACGGTGTTTTTGAGATGATCATCATGCGTGGTGAATGACTGCCTCATATAAATCTTGCGCTGTCTGATCGGGCTGAACAGGGTACTTTTTGTCCTCTCCTGCATAGCCTGTCCTGACAAGAATTGTTTTGCAGCCTGCATTCTTTCCAGCAAGAATATCGGAGGTCTTGTCGCCGACAGCAGTGGACAAGGAAAGGTCAATGCCAAGATCGCGTGCTGCCTGCAGGAACATGCCAGGCTTCGGCTTTCGGCATTCGCAGTCCTTGCGATATTTTGGATCGTTTGCTTCTGGATGCCCCTGCTCGGGATGGTGGGGGCAGATGTAGATGGCGTCAATGCGGGCGCCGTATCGTGCAAGCTCTTTTTCCATGCGGCTATTGACCGAGTGAACATCCTCTTCGGTGCAAAGATTTTTTGCAACAGCCGGCTGGTTGCTTGCGACAACGACAAAAAATCCGGCATCGTTCAGCAGCTTGATGGCCTCTCCTGCTCTTGGGATAAGCCTGAACTGGCTGGCGTCAAGCAGATGGACGATCTTGCTCGTGCTGAGCTCCTCATTGATGACGCCGTCACGGTCCAGGATCCATGCGATGCCTCTTGCCTTGTTCTCGCAATAGCGCGCTACGCTGCGCAACCGCTCCGGCGTCCCCATATCTTTAAGGTATTCAGCAGTAGAATAGCCGTACACCTGGCCGGCGTCAATGGCCCTGCTGATCAGCTCTTTCTCCAGCGTCATCACTGTCCCTTTGGGAAACAGCGCCACTGCTTTCTTGTTGAGCACGCACAGCCCTGCCGAGCAGACATCCGATCCGACATCGCGCCCGGGCTTGTGGAAGAGACGCATTATCCTGCTGTCGTTGTCCATCAGCACCACGTCGCTGTCGGCGGGATGGTCTGATGGGTGGACGACGAGCGTGGCAAGCGCTCGGTTGTTCTGATGAAATTCCATAAGTGGGGGAAGCTTCATATCCACGAACACGTCGCCGTTAAGAACAAAAAAGTCATCGTCAAGAAGCTCCCTTGCCTCGATGATTGGGCCTGCCGTGCCGAGCGGTGTGCTTTCGATGGAATGGCGGATGCTCACGCCCCAGGCCTTCCCGTCGCCGCAAAAGTCAAGGATCTGCTCGTGCAGATGGCCGGAACAGACAATGATGTCCGTGATGCCATTCTTTTTCAGCAGAAGGATTAAATGTTCCAGGATCGGCCTGCCAGCTATCGGTATCAGCGGCTTTGGAATGTCTTTAGTAAGATCCCCTAACCGCGTTCCTTTTCCGCCGGCAAGAATGACTGCTTGCATAATCATTTTCATCCGTTGTTATACCTAATCATAATCACCTCAGCTATACTCCCTGCTCATCTACCAATGCCGCAATCGCCATCTTCACCGCTTCTTTAGAATCATGCTTTGCCTTCCATCCCAGCTTCTCCAGCCTTGCCGGATTGAGGATGACCAGGGGCACGTCGCCTTTCCATCCCCTGTCGCCGCCAGTGTAGTTCAGCTTCATGGCGTTTCCTGTTTTCTGCTGGACAGCTGCAGCAAACAGCTCCGTGATCTCTTTCACCGTGATGTTGCTGGAGCTTGCAAGATTAAAGATGTTCACCTGCTCTTTTGCATTGCCAAGAACAAACAGCATCGCATCCACGATGTCCTCCGCCAGCACATACGATTTTTTCTGCGTTCCATCCCCCAGAATTTCCAGCGAGCCCGTGGCCTTCTTCACTTTCTGGGTGAAATCATAGATGATGCCGTGTGTTCCCCTGCTTCCGACGACATTCGCGAACCGGCAGATCCATGCCTGCATGCCGTACAGGTGGGCGTATGCAGAGATCATGGCCTCGCATGCTGCCTTGCTTGCGCCGTAGTGAGAGATCGGAAAAAGCGGGCACGTTTCCGGGATCGGCATGGCTTCT
>JACPCA010000004.1 GCA_016180035.1 Candidatus Woesearchaeota archaeon | reverse complement strand
CTTCGGGTGGCTGAACGAAGTGAAGCCGCCCTTCTTGGGGATTCCCAAAACTCGCCCACGAGTTTGAAGCGATGCGAGTTTTGACTTACACTGGGTTTAGGCACGGCGGCGCCCCAAATCTATGTTTTTTAGCCGAAAATAGCGATTTGATGTCTGGCTTTGAAGAAAGACTTTCTACACAGCCGGATTTATCGGCTCTGTAGAAAATGTTATAGTACATACGGGATGCCGCCGTATCTAAACTTGGTTTAGCCTTTTTTCTTTCCCTACATTTTCTTTTCCTTCCTCACAATGTCTTTTCTTTCCTCTTTCGCACAACTCCCTGAACGTATCGGAAAGAAAAGCCATCACTTTTCCGGGAATAAGCTTCCGTCACTGAACTATATTCATGTGTAGGTAGCCTCCGCTTCGCTCCGGCGAATATCCATCTTTTTTAAGCAGTTTTGTAGCCTTCAGGTGACCGAGCTTTAGCGAGGTCGCCCAATTTGGAGGATTCCCAAAACTCGCCCACGAGATACAAACAATGCGAGTTTTGAGTGACGCCGCCCTTCTTGGGGCACACCCAAAACTCGCCCACAAGCTAGCGATGTGAGTTTTGAGAGATTTGTCGGAAAAAATCACGGCGGCGTCCAACATATGATAGGACATTTTCTACAGAGCCCGAATATCCGAAATATTTAAATACAAGCATATGATAAGGTTATCATATGCAAAATATGTATCGCCTATTTTTTAAGGCGTTTTCAAACACGACTCGCCTGCGAATTGTTGGGTTGCTTAGAAAAAAACCGTTCACGGTAAACGAGTTGTGCAATAAGACTGGCTTCGAGCAGAGCAGGGTATCTCATAACCTTCGGTGCCTTGAGCATTGTGGCTTTGTGCACATGACAAGGAATGGCAGTTTCAGAACATACCATCTTGATAAGGAAACCATCGCGCCGATCCTTGATTTGCTTGAAAAGCACATGAAGAAGTACAGAAAAAAACTTGAACGTTGCGAGGTGCTTAGAAAATGATAACTGTAACAGTATATTCAACGCCAACCTGCCCCTACTGCCAGAAAGCAAAGGAATTTCTCAAAAAGAATAACGTTGCTTATAAAGACATTAATGTTGCTGATAATAATAAAGCAAGAGAAGAAATGATCAAGAAGACAGGGCAGATGGGCGTTCCAGTTATTGAAATAGGGAAAGATATTATCATCGGCTTTGATAAGGAAGAACTGCAGAAAAAACTCAGACTGGAGAATAAAAGATGAGCTTGCTTGATGGAGATCAGAAGCGTTTTTTGAAGAAGATTGTTCCGCTTTCTGCATTTATAGGAGGCCTTTGCTGCTTTACCCCAGTCGTACTTGTTTTATTCGGCTTGAGTTCCGCCTCTTTTGCAGCATCGTTATCGGATACGCTGTACGGTTCGTATAGATGGGTATTCAGGGGCATTGCCCTTCTTTTCCTGGTAGCTTCGCTGGCATGGTACCTTTACACAAAAGAAAAAGTGTGTTCTCTTGATGAATTAAAGAAAAAGAGGAGAAAAATAATGAATATCGTGCTGGTAACCTTGATATTCACCATCCTTAGTTATGTGATATGGGTATATGTCATTGTTGAATTTATCGGCATCATTCTTGGTATCTGGGGGTAATAATGGTTAAGGATAAGATTGCCAACAAAAAAAAGGCTGGAACAATAACCTGCCCTCTTTGCGGGCATCAAGAGAGAATGGATCTTCCTTCCCATTCCTGCCAGGCATTTTATCGCTGCAAGGGATGCAATAAGGTCATTTCTGCAGAGAAAAGCTGCTGCGTTTTTTGTGATTATAGCGATCGCCGATGTCCTGTTGCCGTGAGCCATAAAAAAGCAGCAAAGGACAATATTTAAATAAGGCAGAGAGAATAATAGTGCAGGTAAGAAACATAAAGGGTGACACGTTGGTTAAAGAGTATAAGATGTTCATTGCCGGCGAGTGGATTGGCTCAAAAACAGGCAAGCTTATGGATATTCTTAACCCGTACACTGAAAAAATAATAGCGAGAGTTCCGGAAAGCAATGAAGAAGACGCTGCAATAGCAGCAAAAGAGGCAAAAAAAGCGTATGAAACCGGTATCTGGAGCAGGGCAACACCAGCCGAACGCCAAGCTGTTTTGCTGAGAATTGCTGATCTTCTTGAAAAAAATAAGGATAGATTATCAGCGTTGGAATCACAAAATCAGGGCAAAACAATAAAATACGCAAGAGATAGCGACCTTCCTTTTCTTATTGACACCTTTCGTTTCTTTGCCGGTGCAGCGCGTACCTTAAGCGGCATGGCTGCGCAGGAATATTCCGGCATGGGCACAAGCTTCATCCGCCGAGAACCGATCGGCGTTGTCGCCTGCATCATCCCGTGGAATTATCCGTTATACATTGCAGCATGGCAGATAGCCCCAGCGCTTGCTGCTGGAAACAGTGTTGTGGCAAAGCCTGCCAGTTCCACCCCCTTAACCTTGTTAGAGTTTGCAGCTCTGGCAAAAAAAGCTGGCCTTCCCGACGGCGTACTAAACATTATTACCGGAAAAGGAGAGATCATCGGAAAAGCCCTAGCTGAAGACAAGAATGTTGACATGATCACGTTTACTGGCGATACTTCCACTGGAAGAAATATCATGGCTATGGCGTCTTCAACCCTTAAAGTCCTGCATCTTGAGCTTGGGGGAAAAGCCCCTGCCATCGTTTTGCCAGATGCTGACCTTGACGCTGCTGCAGAAGGCTGCGCTGTTGGCGCGTTCTGGAATGCCGGACAGGACTGCACTGCTGTTACAAGAGTGTTAGTCCATAAAAGCCAGCATGATGCACTGGTAAAAAGGCTGGTATCTATTGCCAGACAGTTTAGGCTCGGAAACCAACTTCATCCAGCAACGGATATGGGCCCATTGGTCAGTAAAAAACAGCAGGATCGGGTGAAACAGTACGTTGATATCGCAGTACGGCAAGGAGCAAAAATTGAGTGCGGCGGGAAAACAAGAAGCCCAGGCTGCTTTTTTGAACCGACTATCCTCACCAATGTGAGGCAGCATGATACTATATGCCAGGAAGAAGTGTTTGGGCCGGTGCTTATCGTGCAAAAATATAAGACAACGGATGATGCTCTTCAAAAAGCAAATGATATCCAATATGGGTTAGCAGCTTCTGTGTGGGGATCTTCAATCAGGGAATGCATAAGAATTGCCAATAATCTCAAGTTTGGAACGGTTTGGATCAATGAACATGGCGTGCTTGCCAACGAAATGCCGCATGGCGGCTGCAAGCAGAGCGGCTTTGGCAAGGACATGAGCGTATTGAGTTTAGAAGAGTACACTAAAGTGAAGCATGTATACATTGACCAGCTTGGCATTGCCCGAAAGCCATGGCATTATGTTGTATACGGAAAAAAATAATAGCAGAATCTCATTAAATCTGTTCATACATCAATGAGATTTGCTATAACAGGAAGATAAAAAAAAATAATCGGAGAGATACCATGACCACCAAGATTGATAATGCGGCAAAACAGTTCCGGTTTAAGAAATCACTAAAGCTCTATAAAGAAGCAGCAAAAATTATTCCTGCTGGCGTCGGATCAAATGCACGCCTATGGAAAACTGATTGCTCCATCTTTTCTCCATGCACCGTGTTCATCAAAAAGGCAGTCGGATCTCACATTTGGGATGTTGATAACAATGAGTATATTGATTACCGCCTCGGATACGGCCCCGTCATCTTGGGGCACAGCTACAAAAAAGTTCATGATGCCGTGCATAAGGCTGATGAAAAAGGGATAGTGTACGCTGCTGACAATGAGCTTATCATCGAGGTTGCAAAGGCCATCAGAAAGTTCGTGCCGTCAATGAAAATGACAAGGTTTGCAAATTCCGGCACAGAGGCGACGATGGGGGCAATCCGCGTCGCAAGGGCATCCACCAAAAAGGAAAAAATTATCAAGTTTGAAGGCCACTATCATGGCTGGCATGATGCCGTCGCTTTTTCAACAAAGCCGGGATACACCTGCCCAAAAAGAGCGATTCCTGCATCGTTAGGCATACCTAAAGTGCTTTCAAGATACACCATACCAACATGCTGGAACAATTTTGAAGAGATAGAAAAAACAGTCAAGAAGAATCACCATGATGTTGCAGCGATCATCACCGAGCCGGTCATGGGCAATGCAGCAGCAATTCCTCCAAAAGATGGATACCTCAAGCACCTCCGTGAACTTTGCGACACCTACGGGCTTCTCCTCATCTTTGATGAGGTAAAAACAGGATTCCGCCTTGCAAAAGGAGGAGCGCAGCAGGTGTTTGGCGTCACGCCAGACTTGTCCACGTTTGCCAAATCGTTGGGGAACGGATACCCCATTGCAGCCTTTGGCGGCCGCGAAGAGGTCATGAGCCTCATCGGACCTGGCAAGGTGATGCACGGCGGAACGTACAGCGCAAATCCAGTCTCGCTCAACGCCGCAAAGACAACGCTCAGCGAATTAAGCCGCAAAGATGTTTGGCACCACTTACACCAGTACGGCAAGAAGATGATGCGCGGCATTGACACTGTCCTTGATGATCATAAGATGCCGCATGTTATTCATGGATTCCCAACAATGTTCCAATTCCTTTTTACCGACAAAGAGGAAATAACACAGTATAGGGAGCTGCGGTTTTGTGATATGAAAAAATTTGCGAAATTGCAGTTTGAGCTCATGAAAAACGGAGTCATGCTTGATGAGGACAATGAAGAGGCTATTTATACCTCGTTTACCCATTCTTCTGCCGACCTCTATAAGACACTTGAAGCGTTTGAAGATGCTATAAAGATTATACCATGAAAAACTACAAAATGAAACAAAGAAAGGTGAATGAAACGGCAGGCAGCCCTTCTTCAAAAAAAAAGATTGTTGTCCTTGGAGGATATGGGGAAATGGGCAGGGTTACTGTTATTGACCTGGTTGAAACATTCAAGGGGGGCATCATCATTGCCGGAAGAAACAAAGAGAAGGCACGCCAGTTTGCCAACTCCTTCAAAAACAAGCAGGTCACCTGGGCCGAAGCTGATGTTACCAAGCATGACAGCATCGTCCGCCTCCTTCGGCAATGTGATGTTGTCATTAACGCAACACAGTATACTGCTAATATAGACGTCATGGCAGCAGCTCTTGAAGCAAAAATAGGTTATGTTGACCTTGGCGGCTTGTTTCACATGACCAGAAAACAGCTTAAGCTCCACAAGAGGTTCAAAGCTGCAGGAAGAACCGCTATTCTTGGATGCGGAGCAACCCCTGGCATAACAAATGTCATGGCAGCATATGGCGCGGCGCTCTTTGATCATATTGGCTCCATTCATGTTCAATTTGCTGATAAGGACTTTACGAGGTACAGCATGCCATTTGCTGTTCCTTACTCGATGAGAACAATTTTTGATGAGTTTTCTATGAAGCCAGCCATATTTTCTGGCGGCAGATTTCAGTTTGTAGCGCCAATAGCCGGAAAGGAGGAAATACTGTTTCCGCCGCCAGTGAATAGGGCAACCTGCTTCTATACGCTCCATTCAGAAGTTGCAACATTTCCCCTCTCTTTTAAGGATAAGGGAATAAAAGACTGCAGTTTTAAGGGCGGCTTTGACGCAGGATTTGTTGATAAGATAAGGTTCCTTATTGATACTGGTTTTTCCTCAGAACAGCAGGTCATTCACGCCGGCAGGAAGATCGTGCCAAGGGACTTTGCCATTCAGCTTCTGAACAAATTTATCCCCGAGCATGAAAAAATACAGGATGCTGAATTCCTCCGCATCGCGATAGATGGGAAAAAAGGAAATAAAAGAAAGAGCGTTGTTATATATTGTAAGGCAGTTTCAAATAAGAGATGGAATATTCCTGCAGGATCATGGGACACCGGAACGCCGCCTTCCATCATTGCTCAGATGATGATCAGCGGGGAGATTCAGAAAAAAGGCGTTTTGCCGCCGGAACAATGCATTCAGCCCTCTCTCTTTTTTAAAAAGCTTCGGCAGCGAAACATGATTATTCTTATTGAAGAAGATGGAAAACGAAGACAAGTAAGATGTTAAGGGAGGGATATCGTGAAAAAACAAACCATCCTCATCATCGGCGGCGGCTTTGGCGGCGTGTACACGGCAAGATACCTTCTCCAGCAGCTCAACAGCAATGACGCAACCATCACCCTCATCAATCCGAAGAACTATTTTCTGTTTGCGCCCATGCTGCATGAGGTGGCGACTGGAGGGCTGAACCGGTACACGATCGTCACACCGATCAGGGACATCCTTGATGGAAAGAATTTCCGCTTCATCCTCGGCAAGGCATCAAAGGTTGACCTGAAAAAGAAGGCTGTTGCGGTCAATGGCATGGCCATCCCGTATGACTATCTTGTCCTTGCCCAGGGCTCTCATGCGGACATGCCAAGCATCCCCGGCGCGCAAAAAAACTGCCTCTGCCTGAAGACGATCAATGACGCTGCGAGGATCCGCGACCATGCCATCAGGATGCTTGAGCAGGCAGCGAAATCGCCAAGCAGAAAGGAGCAAGAAAAATGCCTCACCTTTATCCTTATTGGCGGCGGGCCGACAGGAGTCGAGCTGGCAGGAGAGCTATCCCAGTTCGTCTATGAAAACGTAGAAACGGAATACAGGCAGTTATCCGCAGACTTAGTGTCTATCTATCTTGTCCACAGCAGAGACAAGCTCGTCCCCGTCCTCTTCCATGACCCCAGCATTGAAAAGTGCAGGAAGGAACTGGAGCGGAAGAAGGTAAAGATCCTGCTCAACAGCCGGGCTGCCAGTGTCAAGGATGATTGCGTGGAAATCCTTGATACAACAACAAGAACAACGAAGATGCTGTACGGCAACACGCTGATCTGGACTGCTGGCGTAGCTCCAAACAGTATCCCTGGAACAGAGCACTGCACCGACAAGAAAGGCAGCTTGCTTGTTGACGGGAACCTGCGCGTCAAGAATGCCAAGGGCGCTTATGCGCTTGGCGATTGTGCTCTTTCCTTTAATCCAGGATCCGACAAGCAAAATCCTGCAACAGCCCAGCTGGCGACACGGCAGGCAGGGGTTGTTGCGAAAAACATCATTGCCAGCATCCAAAGGAAGCCGCTCAAGACATTCGTCTTCAAGCCGCAAGGATTCCTTGTTTCAGTCGGAGAATACTATGCAGTCGCTGAAGTCAAGGGCATCTGGTTCTCCGGGTTGTTTGCTTGGTGGATGTGGAGGACAATCTATCTTGCCAAGCTGATCGGCTGGACGAACAGGATCCGCGTTGCAACCGATTGGACGATCAACTTGCTGTTCAAGAGGGACACGACGCAGATAGATGGGGAGGAGTGAAAGAATAGAAAACCAGCAACCACAATCTTTTTATAGATAATCACTCTTAAAACTATATGGACAATCAGGCAAAACTTGATCCACTTTCTATTGTCATCCTGATTCTCATTGTATTGTTAGCGGTATGGTTTATCACCATGCTCGTCAAAGGTGGCGCATAATGAATTATTGGAAAAAGATTCTGTATTGGGTGCTTATCCTCTTTGCAGTTTACTTGGCGATAGAGCTGCTTCGGAAGCTGCTCGGCGGCAGCCTAGGCTTTGAAGAGCTTGTTATCGGTCTTCTCATTGCCAATTTAGGATATTCGTTTTACATCAATAGCCAGCTCTCAGGACATCTTGGATGGCATAAGGGACAGGAGATGGTTGGAAAAAAGGAGAAAGAAGAAACTAAAGAAAACGATGAAACAGAAAAACAAATTTGATGAGCATCTTGCAGCCCAAGCGTTATAGCAAATCTCATTGATGTATGAACAGATCTAATGAGATTCTGCTATAGAGAGCTTTGAAAAACCACTTTTTCAATAGTGTATCTTGGTTTTTCAAAGCGGTTCTATTGAGAATTTTGACAAAATTATGGGTTTTTCAAAATTCTCAATATTAGCAGAACGTACAAAGTTCAATTATTAATACGTTCTGCTATCAGCGCTTGTAGAGAGGGTACGAAAAGCAAAGGATAGAACAAAAAAACCTGCTGAGGAAATTGTTAGAGAATGGAGAGACAAACGACGCGGTTAAATACCCCCAAGCCATCAAACCCCGTAATAATCCTCCAGCACGATCCGGTCAATCTCATCGACATCGCGGATGCGGTACAGCTTTCCCTTGCCGAGCTCGACGATCCGGGAGGCAAGCGTTTCTCCTTTCTCATCCAGCGAGATGCCGGCGATAGAGATCGTGATGCCCTTGTTCCTGGCGATGGCTACCGCGTCGAGCGTGGCCTGTTCCGGCTTGTTGCCTGCTGTCGGCATGGCATCCGTCAAGAGAAGAAGATGTTTTGTCACGCCGCCTGATGCAGGAAACAGCTCTGCTGCCTTGCGGATCGTTGCAGCGATATCCGTCTGGTTGGAGGCGCGGACGCTGGAGATCTCGCGCAGCAGGCGTGGAAAATCGTGCGTCGGCTCCACAAAGGCCCGGACCTCGTCGCCGAACACGATTAGGCCGACCTTGTCCTTGTTCTGGATCGCCTTATAGGCAAGCGCAATGCCTGCCTTCTTGCAGCTGCCGATCTTGCTGCCCTTCATCGATCCTGACGCGTCAATCGCATAGATCAGGTAGCATTGGCCCCTGCTCTGCCGCTCAAACGCCCTCAAGTCCGGCGTTCCGAGAGCATGATGCCCATGGCGGACAGCAGCGTGGATGCTTTTCTTCAGGGAGATGTCATGGTATCGGTCGCCTTTCCTGAACAGCCGGACATCATCCTTCGCGCCATAATGGCTTTTTTTCTCATGCACGCGCTCGCCGCGGATCCCCTTTGGGAGGATATGGTCCAGCTCCTCGACGCACATGACCAGCGATGCCAGCTCATACGCCTTGCTTGTCAGGTGATACGAGGCATCGAGAAACTTTTCTTTCTTGAGATGGCGGATGTTCTCCTCCAGCCGCTGGCGGAGGAGGCGCTGGAATTCCGGGATGCTGATATTTTTTTGGATATAATCCGGATCATAGCCGAACAGCTGGCGAAGGATCGTTTTCCCATACAATTGCTCGGTGAGAGAATATTCCTGCACCAGCTGCTCAAACAAGAGGTCTGGCGTGAACGAGCCGATGCCCTGATTGATGGCCTGCTCGATCATCTTGCCGTCATCAATCACGCTCTGATCGTTTTCCATGACAGAATGCATGAACTTATCCTCAAGATCCTGAAAAGAAAGCTTCCCGGACAGCTCTTCTGCTTCGCTCATCTGCATGATGGCAAGGTCAGCTGCGTCATCCATCCCTTTCTCAGGGACCATCACCGGTTTCCTGCGCGGGGAGCTCGATGCGGTTCAGCTGGGCAAACCGCTTGAGCTCGTCCTGCACAAATTCTTCAGGCGACTGGAGATACTGCACGGAGGGCTTCAGCGTCATGCGGTAGGCAAGCACGGATGGCGCGACAGCAGCAACATCATCCCAGCTGACACATTTCTTGCCGAGGAGCGCTGCCAGCGCCTGAGCCCGCTGGTACAGCCCTATCGTTGCGCGGACACCGGGCTTGCGCTCAACCTTGTCGCTCTCCCGCAGCAGCCGGACAAAATAGACCGTGAGATGGAGAAGCTGCTCTGGAAATTCAGC